>NZ_JBHZPF010000120.1:0-3810 GCF_042787975.1 Peribacillus sp. YIM B13482 | reverse complement strand
GCAGTCTTAACAGTATTATTTTGTATAGTATATGAATATGAATCTTCCCGTGAGTAAGTAAAGAGAAGAATATTAATCAACAAATGATTTTAAGAAAAATGAACCCTTATATAGCAAAGAGTTTTCAAATTTATTGAATTAGTATCTTCTTCGTTTATCTTGGCATCTCAAGAATAAAGAAAACGACACAATAGTATAGACAGGCTGTCGAGAAAATCTATATAAAATGTGAAGATTTACACTTAAACTAACAGGTGCTTTAGTTCAATAACAGGGGTTGCTGCGGCAACCTTTTTCTTGTGGAACTAACAGGGCAGTTTAGTTTAAGAGCGCTGTTTGATCTTTGTTCAACAATTGGGCCATTTAATCGAATAAGTGTATATTTGAAATAAAGCTGCACTGCTTTGAAAAAACTCTGTATATAAGCGTGCGTTTGTTGAACAAGAAGTAAAAGGGGTGATACATATTATACATGACTAATATGTATCACCCCTTTTTGTAACTTTGTATGATTTTAGGTCTTGAAAAATTTCAAGCAACATAAAAATCGGTATTATTTCTCTCTAATCTGCTCCGTTAGACGGTAGGTTATTACCCAATACAAAAGGGACAAAGCGCTGACAGAGGCACCAAATAGACATACTCCGATCCATCCATAGTTTGCGTATATATTGGTTGAAACAATTGAACCGATGGCACTGCCGATGGAATAAAAAATCATGTAAGCAGCAGTAAGTCGGCTTCTCGCCTCAGGACGCACTGTGAAAATCATACTCTGATTGGTGACATGTACTGCTTGCACAGCCAGGTCAAGAAAGATAACGCCAATAACTAATGCGATCAGTGAGTGTTCGGTAAAGCTGATTAGGAACCATGATGCTAGCAATAAAACTAGGGCTATGCAGGTTGTTCGCTGTCCTAAACCTCGATCAGCCAGACCCCCAGCACGAGCAGCAGCTAATGCTCCGGCAACTCCAGCAAGACCAAACGCTCCAATAGCGGTATGTGAAAGAGAGTATGGTGGAGCACTGAGAGGAAGCACCAACGAAGTCCACAATGTACTAAACGCGGTAAAAATCAGCAGAGCCAGTACTCCGCGGATGCGTAGGATTCGTTCTTGCATGAACAATGTGAGCACCGAACGAAGCAGCTGCGGATAGGATAGTGACTCTCTTTCGCTTTCATCACGCGGGAGTACTCGGAACAACACGCCAGTCATGATGAGCATCATGGCGGCAGAAACTAGATAGACCGAACGCCAACCGGCGAGATCGGTTAGTACACCAGCGAATGTTCGTGCGAGCAGAATGCCGATCACGACTCCACTTTGCACCAAGCCGACTATACGTCCACGCTCGGCTGGGGCAGCCAAAGTCGATGCGAACGCTACGAGCACCTGAGTCACCACAGCAAGCAGTCCGACCGCAGCTAACCCCGTGATAAGCACTGTGATGATGGGGGCGATGCCAACCACAATCAGAGACAACACGGATAAAAGCATCTGACCGATGATTAGCCGACGTCGATTCAGTAGATCACCGAGCGGTACTAGCAGTAGCAGTCCTAGCGCGTAACAAAGCTGAGTAATGGTAATGACAACGCCGATGGATGAATGGGCGATACCGAACTCGGTCGCCAGAGAGTCTAGCAACGGTTGTGCATAGTATATGTTGGCGACAGCCATCCCACAGGCTGTTGCAAACAATAGTGCCATATAGCGAGTCATGGGTGATCCTGATACTATTTGTAACTGAACCGTTTTCGTATCATGATCTTCAACTTTAATTGTTGTTTTTTCTTTAACCTTCACCTTTACCATTACTTACATCCCCTTTTTGTACTTAACAGTATAGTGTATCGTTCGGTATGAAATAATTCCTTGTAAGGATAACCAACAAAACGTTTTGATGTCAAGTAAGTTATGCAGTTATTTGAATGATGTCCTTGAAAGAATCATCACAATTTGACAATAGGACTTTAATTAAATAAAATCATAATATACCGATTGGTAATTAAAAGGAGGATTAATTATCCATGAATCAAATACCGGGGAATAACGAATTAACTGAAATATCTGGGGGCGATTCACCATCTCCAAAATTCCTACAGACAAACGAACAGATTATAAAAAGCTTCTTTGAAGTTGTCAGATCAGGTTGCAATCCCGAACAAGCTAAGTTTTTTATGGCGAAAGAGGTAAGAGCACATCAAGTGAATTCAGAAAGCATGGTGACAATTAAAAGGTCACCTGAGAATTATGCTGATCATATAAGAGAAATGATAGATTCATGGGGGAAATTTAAAATTGAAATTCAAGAATTAATTTCTCAAAATCAAAAAGTTCATGTCAGATGGAAGCAGACAGGAATGCATATTGGAGAGTATGAGGGTTATCTGCCTACAAATAAAGAGGTTATTGAAATAGGTAGTGCCGTATACCTATTAGAGGATCGAAAAATAGTGGAATACTGGATTCAAGTGGACAGATTCGGAATCATTGAGCAAATAAAAAAGAATCAAGAACAAGATTAATTATCTAGTGAAGAAATTTTGTTTTTTGAAATGAGGGATTTATTATGGTTCGACAACGTGAATTTGATGAGGAAAAAGCGTTGGATGATGCTATGTTGCTTTTTTGGGAGAAGGGGTACAAGGCTACTTCGCTAAGCGATTTGACTGCCAAAATGGGGATACAACGACCAAGCTTATACTCAGCTTTTGGAGACAAAGAGAAATTGTTTGAGGCTGCATTACGCAAATATACAAAGCTACATGCTTCCCATATTCGAACAAAAATTCAAAACAATCTATCTGTAAAGGAAGCATTTCAAACATTTTTTGAAGATTTGGTGGAAGAGGAATATAAAGAAAGTCCGAACAAGGGATGTTTTTGCATTAATACAATGGTGGAACTTGCCCCTCACGATGAAAAATTTGAAATCCTTACAAGGGAGCATCAGATGTATCTTTCGATCATATTTCAAGAAACGATTGTCCGAGGTATTCGCTCAGGTGAGCTCGAAAGCAGCCTTAATGCTAAAGTTTTAGCACAGACACTAGTCGTTTCATTAATCGGACTTACCGTGTTAATGAAATCTCGTCCAGAGCGTTCATTTGTAGAAAATTCTGTAGCGATGATATTATCATTATTAAAATAAATTTATCAAAATTCCAGTTTTATCAATCATGTCAGTCTCTGTGAATAAAGGGGGTTTGTATAAAGCCCAATCTATAAAATCGATTGCAGCTGTAATGCTAATTTTTATTAACCAGTTTCGGCAAGTTTTTTTAATAAAAGAATGATTCATTAATTATATTAAAAGCGTATTTTGATCAATCTTTTTTCAAACACGCTTTTTCTTCGTTTATCAAGGTTATTAGTATCAATTTGATCAAACTTTATTTAAAGCAACAATACCATTGAGTTTTCACCTGATATTTTTGTAATTAGTTAACAGCGATACTAACTAATATTAGTAAAGTATTCTTCAATTAAAGGGAGCGATTCTTTAATAAAAATCGATTTTCTTAATGAACTCCCTCAGTTTAATAGATAATGCTCACGAATACTCGCTTATTCGCAGGATTTCAAACCACATGGTATTGGTTACTTTAGATGAACGAAAGAGGGAGGACCGTTTTGATAAGATGAGGGCAGATTGAAATAGGGGATCGAATGAAAATCCCATATTATTACATATGCTGCAAGCATTTTCCACGCTGCCGCTGCCCCTGGAGGCTTTCCCTCCCATGTCTCAACGGGTCATAATCCTATGCCCTTTCATTCCTTCGTCATACCTATCCAAGGGG
>NZ_JBHZPF010000012.1:0-103228 GCF_042787975.1 Peribacillus sp. YIM B13482 | reverse complement strand
AAAAAAAGGTAGATTTCCTCAGAATAAACTGAGAAAAACTACCTCTATTGGCCCGAAGGGACTTTTTCAGTGCCCTCTATGACACTGGGCCTCTTTCAACCCTTCATAATTAAAGGCTGATATAATCATTTCCATCCCCTGAATAAGATATGGTCCACTTACCGTACGTATGCTAACTAACGATTTCTTCACTCATTCGCCATACTGCAATACCAATTTCAAATCCATCCATCAAGGAAGAGAATTATGCATTACTTGTCGATCATGTTAATGAAAGGCTGTTTTCACATACTTTGTTGCTATTTACCAGGTAGTAAGTTGTGGTTGATTTCCCCTCCAGATGCTCGCTTTCCGCGGGGCGGGCGGTGAGCCTCCTCGGCGTAAACGCCTGTGGGGTCTCACCTGTCCCGCTGCTCCCGCAGGAGTCTCGCACTTCCGCTCCAATCACCCTTAAATAGTTTCGTTTTAAAAACAACAATCTTTACGAAAAGAGCCTAATGAAAAGTGAGATAACAGTCGAAAGCTATATTATTGTATCCCCATATCTTTCATCTACCCGCCCGAACGAGTTTCAGTTCTTTTCTTCGCCGTTTATCTTGATACATTTTTTGATCCGCTTCCATGAATAAGCTATCCATATTCCCTTTGGAATGTAAATGGTAAGCATACCCGAATGACAAACTGATGTGGGGCCCATTTCATGGGAATTATGCAAAATGATTTCTTCCTTTAATAATTCACAAAGTGACTCCACTTCTCCCTTACCTCTATCAATCAGCAGAATGGCAAACTCATCTCCCCCCACTCTTGAAACAACAGCCATATCCGAGAAAACCCTTTTCAATAGATTGGCTGCTTCTTTAATCAATTCATCCCCTTTCTTATGGCCATACATATCATTCATAAATTTCAACTCATCTAAATCACATAAAATCATGGCAACCGGAGTATCAAAATCCTCATTGGATTTCGCGGATATATTATCGAAAAACTGTATATTTTTTCATTCAGGATTTCATAGTCATCAGGATGAATCCTTTCAAAAGGCGAGGAAGGATCATTGTATGCTTCTTCCAAGCCCCCTTGACCTAAAAAGGCATTGATGGATGGACTTAGATAACTGAACTTAGAACTAGGATTGGATTCATAGCGGTAGATAATATCCTTCGTGCTTTCAACTATTTTAAAAACCTTTTTTTGCTCTTCGAACCCTATCTTTAAATAGTCCTTTTCCCTTTTCTTACGGGTGAAGAACGTTCGTTTAAATATATCTAATGATAATTTATTGAATTTCATTCTGCAGCCCCCGTATATTTGAAGTCATTTAAAAATCTTCCCTTAAACTAGATGGCAGACTTACACGTTTCATTCATTCCTATTAACATGATTATTCCTTTCTATATTATAATTCCAAAACCATGTAAAAGGAAAAGCATCAAAAGTTTAAGCATTACTTTTTTCCCTATTACCTTAGAAATGGGCCCATCCCCAGTAAACTCTCCTCTAGCAAAGTACCTCTATGATAAAATGAAAAACGGATGAACCACTAGCAACTACTCTATTATTATTGGAATCTGTACATATCCAGCCGACCTACAGATGAAAAAGTGGAATGTCCGGAACCTGGACTTTCACGCCCGTTAATCGGGTTAACAACATGATAGTACGAAGCATGCCGATTTGGCCTCGCTGCTTGGACATTTGGTGTTCCCTGGGGATAAACTGACCATTACTGGTTTAGTATTAGAAGTTGTGATTCCAACCGGAGTCACCAGTTTACTTTGGGTGTCCGTCTATAAAGGGGACACTTTGCTCACCTTGACGATCGCCTTGATCGATACGCTCCTTTCGCCAATCATTGTCCCATATAGCGTCGCTTTCCTTAGCGGAACAACCGTTGAAATGGATACCGTGGCCACATGAAGGGACTGGACTGGCCTGGATGGTTGTCATTCCTTCGTTGATCGGGATGGTGCTGAATCAACTTACAAAGGGAAAAATAAAACCGATGCTCGGACGCGTTTAGCTCCCTTTTCTAAAATCGCAATTGGTATATGTGTGACCTTGAACAGCGCTAAAGTCGCTCCGCAATTAAGTCATATCGATGCTAAATTAATCAAAATGGGCATCATGGTCTTCTTCTATTCCGGTGCCTATTATCCTGGATGGCAGGTAAATTCCTGAAGTGGGAAAAAGAAGAGATCATTACCGTCACCTATACGGGAGGCATGGGTAATATAGCTGCAGGTGCCGCCCTTGCCGTTGCTTACTTCCCAGCGGCCGTTGGGTTCCCGTCATTCTCGGTACCTTGTTTCAACAAATATTGGCTTCCGTGTATGGTTCATTCTTAAAAAGGCATTACAATAAGCCAAAGTCTGTTCATGAAGATACAATGGCCGCTTAACTGAAAAAGCCGACCCAATTGGGTCGGCTTTTTCACGCTTCACGACTATTTCGTTACTTCGATTTTTCCATTATTCGTTTCCAATTTCACTAAGTTTTCACCTTTGCCAATGACAGTATTGCCCTCATACTTACCAAGGATATCTACCTTTCCATTGTCGACATGAACATTGAAAGTTGTATTTGTCGGTTCATTTTCTGTTTTGATCATGATTTTACCGTTATCACTTTCGAGGTCGATCATCCTATCCAGGTCTTTCGTGACCAATGTGATTTCACCGTTACTCGATGACCCAACCAGATTTCCCTCTACATTATTAAGATCCACTCTTCCATTAGCAGATTTCACTTTGACTTTTTCGGTTATTATATCATTTAATTCAACACGGCCATTTTGAGATTCCACATTTAGAATTTCACTTTTCAATTCAGATATTTGCAATTTTCCACTATCGGATTCGACTACAAAAGATTTATAGGATTTATCAGGCACATATACTTTTAAATGTAAGGATTGAATTTGAAAACCAAATCTAGAAGTATGTCGATCTTTTAATTTTATCGATAGCTTCTTGCCTTCCACATCTGCAGAGAAATCCAGCTTGGAAACATCCACACCTTTTGAAACCAACTCTATCCTGGTATCCTTATCCTTCGTTGGAATAATCTCTACAGCTGCATTGTCAGCGTCGACCTGAACGTCCGTCACGATCCCCGAAACCGTTTTTTCCTCTGTAGTCGTTTTCTTATCCGTCACTTGGAAAAAAGTAAACAGACTTCCTATTACTCCGACCAATAACAATACAAGTGCAATGATCGATAACTTTTTAACATTAATCATTTTTTCAAACCGCCTTTCACAAGGGAAGCGTTAAATTTTAAATAACGAATGAAACCTTTGGTTAAAGCGCTCGTAGCGACAAACATTCCCATGGCAATGAAAATGCCAATCCCGCTTAGCCCCAATGCAAAGAACAGATCGAATAATTGAAAGTTGCCCACTGCAAGGTTGAAAATAACGCCCAACGGAGCAAGAATGAACGCTATCGCCGATGCCCATCCTGCAATAACAACTCCGACCAATGCCATAAAAGGTCCTAAAACGATCACTAAATTAAAGAATCCCAAACCAATGACTGCCCAAACGGCCCGCATTACATTACCGGCAGAAGTTGATTGTTGGACCTGACCAAGATGGTAGGATGCCAACAGCTCCTTCGAAATCTGTTTAGGATGCCCAAGGGAAGTGGAAATTTCCTGCTCTGTCTTCCCTTTTTCCATTCCAATTGCGAAATACTCTTCGTAATCTTGGAGGATATCTTCCTGTTCCTCTAAGGAAAGCCCTGTTAAAGATTCATTCAACTGCTTTAAAAACTGTTCTTTATTCATTAGTTCACACCCTCCTTGATTAATTGGTTGACCCCATTGGAAAATTCATTCCATTCCGTCAGCAACTCTTGAAGGTATCTCCGGCCTTTGTCGGTTAACTTATAATACTTGCGCGGTGGCCCTTCTGTTGATTCTTGCAAATAAGTCGTAAAATACTCTTCCTTCGTCAATCGTCGTAAAAGTGGATATACCGAACCTTCCGATATCTCGATTTGATCTGAAATCTTCTGTACAAGTTCGTAGCCATAGCGGTCCTGCTTATCCAATAAGACCAGGACGCACAGTTCCAAGACACCTTTCTTAAATTGTACATTCATAGCACCAACACTCCTTCCAAAACTTTTTTTAGTATAGTTCAATAAACAGTACTTAACACCGAACAGTACATCTTATGTAAATAATTTACCATATGGTACTATTTATTGCAAGGTACTGAAAATATTTTTTTCTTACATGCAATCCAATGAGGGTAGAAGAAAATTAACATATATTCATAGCTGTAAGAGAATACATTGTATAATAGTAAAATATGGAAGGGGGAAGTGTTTTGGTCAAAAAAGTAATAACCAAAAAGAAATTCGAGTTTCTTGAACATGAATTTAATTACCTTGAAAAGGAAGGAGTCATCTCCCAGCAAGAGAAAGTGAGGATGTTAGATTCCTATGACGTAAAAGGTAATTTGAGCTTCATCACTATTCTATTATCCATTGGGGCACTTCTTTTAGGTCTGGGGGTATTGACCTTTGTCGCCAGTAACTGGATCTATTTAAGTAAAGCGGTCAAATTCGTGCTTATCATTGCATGCCTCATCGGGGTGAACTTTGCTGGTGTGAGGTGGCAGGCACGCTTTCCCAAAACGTCACGAAGTCTGCATTATGCAGGGATTCTAATATTTGGTGCAGGGATTTTTCTAATTGAGCAGATGTTTAATATCAGCATCAATTTCAACAGTTCCTTTTTATTATGGGCGATCGGTACGGTATTCATCGGTTACTATTTAAAGGATGTCTTCATCCTTATTTTTACATCTTTCCTGCTTTTCATTTATATTAACGGAAGTATTTTCGTTGATGAAACAGCTTATCCGCTTGCCATTCTTGTTTTTTTACCGGTTTTATACATTATGTTAAAGAAATTCGATTACCCTAAATATCTGACCTTTTTCATTAACGCTTTAGCCATCAATACAATTGCCTTATTTCTTATGGAATTCGTGCCTAAGCTGGAGTTTGAAAATTCGAATACGATTGTCCTTTCCATTCTGTTTGTGCTGGGAATCGTACTGGCCTATATTCCGGTAAGAGCTAAATTACAAAACATCACCCACATACAAGGGCATATGTTACATGGTATTACTGCACTCTTCCTTACCTTTGATTTTTCAATCTGGTTCCCTCTAGCTTATTTCGTTTTTCTGCTATATCTCATTCTAAAAGGAAGTTTGACCAGCATCGTGATCATCTGTGCACTGATTTTCAGATATTACATCGATTCCTTTGACTTCCTGCCAAAATCGCTTACATTCATCATCGGCGGCATCATGCTTATCGGTTTTGGCTTCTTCTTTGAAAATCGACGAAAAAAAGGAGGAGAACTCAATGAATAAACCATCATTCCGGCCACTCATCGTATTTTCCATTCCAGTCTTGATTCTGTTAGTCTTGGCGCTTCCTCCAGTCTGGACAACAATGACAGGCGATGTAATCAAAATCAAAACTGCCCCGGTCGATCCGACTGACTTGTTTAGGGGCAGCTATGTGGCATTGCAATACGAAATTGAATCCGTTAAGCCATCACAACTCGATGGCTCGATTAAATCCGATTTCAATACTAGAAATACGGGTGATTATAAAAAGGTATATGTACGTTTAAAACAAAACGCCGATGGACTATATGATGTCGATTCCGTATCGAAAGAAAAACCCAGCAATGGCATTTACCTAAAAGGGGAATTGGAAATCCCTTATGACCTGCAAAATGCTAAAACCATTCAGATCAGATACGGTCTGGACAATTATTTCGCATCCGAAGAAAAGGCTAAGGAAATGGAGAAGGACGCATTGGCCAATCCTTCAGTGGCCGTGGTAAAGGTTCGTAATGGCAATGCTGTATTAACGGATATTATCATTGAATGAATGACCCGATCCCGGATATGACTAGCAAAAAAGAGCATCTGAATCGATGCTCTTTTATTTGCTATACTTTTTATATAAACATCAAATTGTTACTTAATGACTCGTTTTGCCCCTATATATTTTTCTTTCCAATACTTATCACTCATTTTGACCACCTTGACTCCTTTGGTCGTGGTCCCGACAAATGTGCCATTTCCATAATAGATTCCAACAAAGGATACCTGCCCTTTCTTACCTGTAGCATAGAAGACCAAATCGCCCGCCATTAAGTCCTTTTGTTTCACGGCCTTTCCGATTTTATACTGTTCCGCACTCGTTCTCGGAATCTTCATTTCCGTCGCGGCATTTTTATATACATATTGGGTAAGACCACTTGCATCGAACCCTATTGGTGTCGTCCCTCCATATTTATAGGAGCTTCCCACCTGCTTCTTTGCCAAAGCAGCCACTTCATCACCATAATTAATAGAAGCTGAAGCATTAGCCGGACTGAATATGAATGCCGTCAACAATGCCCCGAGTAAAACTATGGCAGCAAGCCATTTTGAAACTGGTAAACGATAACTCATTCTTTTTCCTCCCCAAACTGAAAATGAACCACAATTTTAAATGTATGTTGCATTTTAGTTTTCAGACCAAAAAAAATTTCATTGGTCTACCATCATCCCTACAAAAAACAAAAAACCAGATACCCGTTGTGTAACCAGTACGGTGTTATCTGGTATATTCTTCTTTTAGTAGATTACGGAGTCAGGGCCCGTTACTTGGGCTCCTCGTATTGTCGAGCATTTTCACTGTCACTTAGACCTTTTGTGGTATGATCGACCACACCGCCGACCCCAAAGAAAGTAAGCGCTATGAAGTTAATGATGCCTAATGCCCCGTTAATTGCATCATCAGTTATGCTAAAGCCTATTGGGGTAATGAAATTGTTTATGAACGCTGCAACCATCTGCGCCAAAAATAAAAGCCCTGGAAGGAGTACAGTGAATATAAACGTCGGGTTCTTAAGGCGCACTTTCCAGTTGATCATTGCTTTTCCCCCTATCTATCATATTAAGTCAACTTTATTGAAAAATAGTTACGGACTTGCTATATATTATGCCGCTTGTCCATTTTACGTTCGAAAACTCCATGAAATTCACCTTTAAAAAGGTCCATCCGAGGATGGACCTTCTCTTAAACATCAAAATAGTTTTATGAAACTAGAGTAAGAGAAACCAATTCCCTTTACGAAAAGTGTAAAACTTTGTAACTTTTACACAAGACATACGTACATGAATGAGGAGGTGTAAAAGAAAAAGTATCTTTTTTTCACGATTAGTTTCTTATTGATATTCATGATATTACAAGTTTTATCCGGACTTATTCTAACTGCTGCATATGCCCCTGATTTTTCAGGATCAGGACATATCGGCGGTACATTATCCAATGAGGTCATTTTTGTGCAACGTTTGGAAATGCCTATAATGATAATTGCTGCAATCTCTGCTGTATCAGCCTATTTCATTTTAAATAAAGTCGCGAAAAATAATTAAGCAGTAGAAACAAAAATAAAGAACGTTCGATCCATGATCGAGCGTTCTTATATCCCAATGTAATGAACATAAATCAAACGATAGGCATGATACTTGCTTTTCGCTTCAATTTTCCCCATATTTGCATGAGGGTGAAATCCTGGAGTGATATGCCTTTACTTCCCTTACTAAATGACAACTTTTACACTCGATATTCCTCCAAAAACAATCGAATCCGTTCAGCAGCTTCCGTCAACCTCTCAGCCGGTTGGACCAAAGCCATCCGGACATACCCTTCACCCTGTTTCCCAAAAGCATCTCCAGGAACGGTTGTAACTCCTGCTTTTTCAATCAGTGCATAGGAAAAATCTCGTGATTTCCAACCAGTTGGAACTTTGGCCCAAATAAACATGGTCGCTGAGGTCTTCGGCACTTTCCATCCCCCTTCGGCAAGGCCTGATATCAAGGCATCACGCCGGGACTCGTATTCCTTAACCTGATCGGATAGCAGCGAAAGGTTGGAAGTAAGCGCCATTTCGGCAGCTTTTTGGATGGGATAAAAAACCCCATAATCAATGTGTGATTTCAATGTTCCCAAGATGTTCAGCACATCGCGATTGCCGACCACATACCCAATCCGGCAGCCGGCCATATTAAATGTTTTGGAAAGTGAATTAAATTCAATCCCCACTTCCTTGGCACCAGGAATGGACATAAAACTAATTTGTGGATGATTATCAAAAATCAACTCAGAATAAGCAAAATCGTGAACCACCAGGATCTCATTCTTTTCCGCAAACAATATGACTTCTGAAAAGAAAGCTTCATCAGCAAGGGCGGTGACTGGATTTCCCGGATAACTGATGATCATCATTTTCGTTTTTTTCACTATTTCATCCGGAATGCCGTTGAGCTGCGGCAGGAATCCATTCTCCGCAGTAAGCGCCATCGGATGAATGATTCCGCCGGCAAGCTCAACACTCGCTTCATAAATTGGATATCCCGGATCTGGCACCAGCACATAATCTCCCGGGTTTATCATCGCCGTTGCCAAGTGTGCAAGGCCATCCTGGGATCCCATCAGTTGCAGGACTTCCTTTTCTGCATCCAGTTCCACTCCGTAACGCTGCCGATAAAAGTAACGGACTGCCTCATGGAATTCAGGCGTACCTTTTAACGTATATCCATAGGAATTAGGATCCTGTGCATACTTCACAAGCGTATCCACAACAAAATCAGGCGGTGGTAAATCCGGACTTCCGACACTCAAATCGATAACATCCATCCCTCGTTTCATCGCTGCCTGCTTGCGGGTCGCCAACTCTGAAAATATACCTGTTTTGAATCTTCCGACTTTTTCTGATGGAGCCATATTCATTCTGCGATTCCCCTTCATTAATGATCTTATATCTATCATTATAGCAATCAATCTATAATATTTTATACCCTTAATTAGAGTTCATCAGTATCTGATGAAGAGCTTCATCAAGATGATGGAATTTAAATGCATATCCTTCCTTTTCCAACCTCTCAGGTATGACCCAGCGGCTTTTTAATATCAATTCCGTTTCGGTCCCCATAAAGAAAGCCCCCATTTCAAGCATGGGTGTTGGGCAAGGCATTCCTATCCTTTTATTCATGTTCTTTCTCAAATAGGCCATCAGTTCACGATTTGTAACTGGGTGCGGCGATGAACAATTGAACACCCCGCTCAACTCCTCATTTTTTCTCAGAAAAAGGACAATGTTAAATAAGTCTTCTATATGTATCCAACTGAATTTCTGATTTCCTGATCCTTGATGTCCTCCAAGGCCGAATTTAACCAAATTCCTATAAGGGGTCATCACTCCCCCATCGCCCAATACAATGGCGATCCGTAAAGCAATTTGTCTCGTCTTGGGTAATCGGAAATCGAAAAATGAGCGCTCCCAGGCTTTTGCTACATCAACGGAAAAGCCTGAACCGATTACACCATGCTCTTCTGTCATTGGTTTATCTTCAGCATGCCTGTATATGGTTGCCGTGCTTGAGTTTATCCATAATGAAGGAGGATTTTCACATTGTTCAATCGCCTGTCCGAGCACTTCAGTCGTATTTGTTCGTGAATCTAAGATTTCTTTCTTATTCTTGACATTGTAGCGGCAATTGACTGTTTTTCCGGCGAGGTTGATTAACATATCCGAATTATCGATTGTTTCCCTTATTCCTTCTTTATCATCCCACCCGATATGCGGGGGTTGCCTGGAGATGATTCTTACCTCATATCCCAAATTCCTGAAATGATTTTCAAAATATTGACCGACAAAACCAGTCCCGCCAGCTAAAACCACTTTCTTCAGCATATAACAACCCGCTTTCTGTTATGTGTTAATAGTTCGAGTAATAACCAGTAACATCCTTTTTGTGAATTACTTCACAAAAATTATACCATATTATTACATTAAATGGTATATACCACGGTGGCAATAATTAAGGAACTTGTCCAAGCAAAAGGGGAAATTACACATAAATTAGTAATGTGGAAAATTATAAAACAAAAGGATGATTACAGTGTCAAATAAAAAACTAAGAAGAACAAGTAGTTCTAGAACTAGTAATTTTAGAAGCGGCAATTCCAGAATTGGAAATAGCAGCCGCAGGGCTGGCTTGATAAGAGTCTTGGAAAATTTATTAAAAAACAATAACGGTAATTCAATCAAGGAATTTAAACGGAATTTTTAAGAGGTTTCTTTTTTAAAGATTAATATGGAATCCCTTTGGAATACTCTAAAGGGATTCCATATTAATAAAACATTAATGCTGATTGCTAAGTTTTGGTTATGTATATACAAGTCCTAGCTATATATTTCTGGTAAATAACTGTTATATCCAATAGAGATAAAGGAGAAATTACGATGTACTTTCGAGACTGGAAACCTAAAAAAGACATCAAGAAATTAACGGAAATTACGGTAAGTAATTTTCGGGTTTCGTCTGATACAGTGAATGAAATTTTGCAAAAGTCACATAAGGTACTTGTGATTTGTAATGATAAAGGTAAAGTAGTGGGATTTCTTTGTTATAATCTTTATTTATCTAAAGTGGCTCATATTAATTATATAGTGCTTGAGAAGAAGTATAGAGGAAAGGGAAATCTGCAATCCCTTTTACCAGGATTAGTAGCTTATGCAAGAAAAAAAGGGATCCTTGTAGTATCCGGTTTTGTGAACAAATATAACCCTGAAGCATTGCAAAAATTTAAAGAATTTGGATTTAAACCGATTTTAATTTATCATGATGACATTCTAATTCAATCATTGATTTAAAAGGGTCCTCCTGCCCCCTATCACCATAAATACGAAGAAATCGATTAAAATACATTCTGTTTTATCCTTCATTAATTGGACTCTCAAATAAGGAATATTAGGATTACACGGATATATGAATCTTGTGTTCCTCCATGCAATGAACAACAAGGAAAATGAAATCGCCTGTAAATTCTACATGGATTCATAGGCATTTTCCCTGTAGTCTATTCAACCTTTTATTAAACCTTAATCATGATCTAATTCCTCTCTAGGTTGCCTCATTAAAATAATCTGTTCTACATTTAATCACGGACAATCTAATTGAACGAAAACCTCCGCCCATATGTCCTCCCTTGGCATGGTATTAGAGATTCCTTTAAAAAGGCCAACAAGTAGAAACTGGCTAACCTTATACGATATCCTAATTGAATTAAACAGGAACGGTACAATATATATTAGAAGGAATACGTATTAATATACAACTTCGAACGATCATTAATTTTTCCTTATTTTCAAAATAATTCAATAAATCATGCATCAAACCGTGTATAGTAATGATATACACTGCTTAATGAGGAGGAAATTATGAAATCAATTGAACTAATCATCTTAAATCTGGAAGAGGTCAGAAGAAGAAACATTAAACTATGGATTTCAATACCTAATGACACTCTCCATTGGAAACCAGATGACAAGGCAATGAGTTGTTTAGAAATGGTTAGACATGTCCTTGATAGTGAGCATTACTATCATTTATCTATTAAAAATCAAGGTAGCTTATCAGTTTATGAATCACCATTCGAAAAACAGCCACTTATCTCTGTCGAAGCAGAATTAAACTTTGCCGAACCCTACAGGCGTGATTTTTTGGAAACAATAAAATCCTTCAACGAAAGCGACTTATCAAATATTAAAATTGATCGCTCTAATATGGGATATATTAGAGATTTAGGAGACATGTTACTTAGAATCGCTTATCATGAGTCAGTACATACTGGTCAATTATTGGACTACTTAAGAACTGCCGGAGTTCCTAGAATTAGCGTTTGGGATTAACTGCATCATTTTCAAAAGGGTGATTCATCATGGTGAATCACCCCTTTTATTTTGCAGGCGTGTCATATACGGCATGAAAAATCCTTAAGATATCTATAACCTGACTTCAAGATAACTCCGCTCTATTCTAGCCACCCATTAGTGAAAAATAATGATTATCCTAATCAAATCTATAGTCATCGTAAAATATTCTTTAAATGTATAAGTCACACAGTTCAACAATTTTCACACATGATGACAGGCTGTGAAATGCCCATTCCCCATATCCCGGAAGTCAAGATCACCATCCGATTTAAGAGCCCGAAAAGAACAACAACGGGGACGCAGTCAAAGTGGATCATGTGGATTTAATTTCGGGGGAGTAACCGGAAAAACTGTGCCTGGAACACCTGCTTATAATAAAGCTACCAATGATACGGCAAAAGTGGTTAAACGCTTTACAAGTAAAGACTGGAAAACCGATGGCGACGGTTTTCATGCCATCACTTACAAGGTCAAAGCAAATAATGAATCAATATTTCCGTTTGCGAGGCACGAATCTAGGGGCAAATGTCTCTGGAGAAACGATTGACGGTGAACCGCTAATCGATACGAAGACGGAGAACGAGGATAACGAAACACGTTTTTCAAAAATCAACAAACGTAACTATAAAGACCTTTGGTTCTATTCATACCAAATTTTTATCAGCGTAGAGGACAGAAATCATGATGATAAACACTAAGTTAAAAAGATCCATTCAATAGTTCCGGACAGTCCAAAAAGGCCCTCTTCCACTTAGCTAATAATCGACGTGGATGAGGGTCTTTTTGTCCCCACAGAAAGGATATGCAATCTTAATGAACCGTTCATTTCCTTTAAGTTCCTTCCTCGAATTAATTAAGCGGGAATTATACTTCTTTCTTTTAATATTATTTCACTCCGATCCGTCAAAATCCGTATAATTCACCAAGATTCATTAACACTAATCATATAAGTTATTTTCATTGACTTTTTTCCTATTCTTGTTTAGTATCACATTGTATCAATCCCTATCAGATTACTAGGAGGTTTACCGAAATGAAAAAAATGGTTCCGCTTTTATCGCTATTGTTAGCTTTCACTTTTGTACTTACTGCATGTGGTTCAAATACAAAAAATGAGGCGAACGATAACGGCAATAAGTCTTCTTCACAAGAAAGTCTATATGATAAAGTCAAAAAAGATGGCGTATTAACCGTCGGAACAGAAGGTACATACCCTCCTTTCACATTCCACGATGATTCAGGCAAATTAACGGGGTTTGATGTTGAAATCTCTAAAGAAGTCGCAAAACGCCTTGGAGTGAAAGCTGATTTCAAGGAGACACAATGGGACGGCATGTTTGCAGGATTGGATGCCAAACGTTTTGATATGATCGCAAACCAAGTGGGCATCGATAAAGACCGTCAAAAGAAATATGATTTCTCTGACCCATATATTCAATCAGGAGCCGTTTTACTTGTTCACAAAGATAATTCGGATATTAAATCATTCGATGACTTGAAAGGTAAGACTTCTGCTCAATCTTTAACGAGTAACTACAATGAAATAGCCAAATCACATGGTGCAAAGGTTACCGGTATAGAAGGGTTTTCCCAGTCTGTACAGCTTATCGGTTCTAAACGTGTAGATGCAACGATCAATGACAAATTGTCGTACCTTGATTATAAAAAGAAACACCCGGATGCACCTATCAAAGTGGCTGATGAGGAAAAAAGCGGAGTCGCCAGTGGTTTAATGTTCAGAAAAGACAGCGACAAATTAGTGGAAGAAGTAAACAAAGCACTTAAAGCCATGAAAAAAGACGGCACTTACGCAAAAATCTCAGATAAATGGTTTGGTGAAGATGTTTCTCCTAAGTAATATTTTCAGTGACCCTGAGCGTATGAACCAGCTTGTTTCCATCGCTCAAACCTCCCTCTATCCGATGATAGAGGGAGCCATTCAATATACGATTCCACTAACGCTAATTTCATTTGTTATCGGCCTTATTCTCGCTGTACTTACAGCATTAGCTAGATTATCTTCCATTAAAATTTTTCAAATAATTGCGCGTGTATATGTGTCAATCATCCGCGGGACACCTTTACTTGTGCAATTATTTATTATTTTCTATGGACTTCCAAATTTAGGTGTAACCATTAATCCTTTCATATCGGCTATTATAGGATTCTCTTTAAATGTGGGAGCATACGCTTCGGAAATTATACGAGCAGCCATTTTATCCATACCAAAAGGACAATGGGAAGCAGGCTATTCAATCGGGATGACATATACCCAAGCTTTAAAGCGCATCATTTTGCCGCAAGCAGCACGTGTATCCATTCCCCCATTATCCAACACGTTCATTAGCCTTATAAAAGATACATCGCTTGCATCACTCATTCTTGTAACGGAACTATTCCGTAAAGCTCAGGAGATCGCTGCAAAAAACTATGAATTTCTGCTAATTTACATAGAAGCAGCTGCTTTATATTGGATTTTGTGTACTATTTTATCTTTCATTCAAGGAAGTTTAGAGGACAGACTTAATCGTTATGTAGCAAAATAAGAACCGCAGTAGTTAAAGGAGATTTTAAAATGATCAACATTAAGAATCTTCATAAATCGTTTGGTGACCTTGAAGTTTTAAAGGGCATTGATTTGGAAGTGGAGCAGGGTAAAGTCATTGTATTGATCGGTCCTTCGGGTTCAGGTAAAACAACCTTTCTTCGGTGTTTGAATCTCCTTGAAGTGCCAACGGACGGGACGATTGAAATCGATCAAAGCTTAATGGACTTCAAAAAAACCGTTAGAAAAAAATCGATTACATCTTTTCGAAGTTTGACTGGGATGGTTTTCCAAAGTTATAACCTCTTCCCCCACAAAACAGCAGTGGAAAATGTTATGGAAGGCCCCATCATTGTAAAAAACATAGCCAAACATCAAGCGAAAGAAACGGCTGCTGCCCTGCTTACAAAAGTGGGCTTAGGTGAAAAAATCGATTTTTATCCTTTTCAATTGTCCGGCGGACAGCAGCAACGAGTCGGAATTGCAAGGGCCCTGGCCATGGAGCCGAAGGTCATGCTATTCGATGAACCCACCTCCGCTCTTGACCCCGAACTAGTTGGAGACGTGTTACAGGTCATGAAAGACCTGGCAAAAGAAGAAGGCATGACAATGATCGTGGTAACCCATGAAATGCGTTTTGCCCGTGAGGTCGCCGACGAGGTCATTTTCATGGATGAAGGAAAAATAATGGAACGGGGAACACCCGAACAGATTTTCACAAACCCTAAAGAAGCGCGTACACGTAAATTCCTTAATATGATTCAATAAAAAACGGTGCTTTTTCAAGCACCGCTCGCGGCCGCCCCCCATTTTTAGAAATGGGGGGTTTTTGCCCATCATCAAATTAATGAGATACTTGGACCTGTTTAGTCTGTGTCCGTGCATGATATACCTGAAAAAGAATCAAAGCAAAAACGGAAAGGATCGCGCCCGATATAAATGGTAAATCTATCGAAATCGAAAATAACCAACCGCCTATCGGAGGACCTGCAATCCTGCCGAATGAGTCGAAGGAAGATAGCAGTCCAGTTACACTGCCATGGCCCGTCATGGAACTTTTGGTCAGCAGTGCCGAAATTGCCGGCCGGATGAACCCATTACCCACTCCGAAAATCGTCAGGAAAACCGCCGATGTCCAAAAACCGGAAGAAAACAGGATCAGAATGAAACCAACTGCCGATACGATGATTCCCATTCGTATGACCGCGCCTTCCCCATATTTCTTTGTCAGCCTACCCACTAGTCCACCTTGAACAATCGCACTGCCAAACCCCATGATCATGAAGATATAGCCTAATTGGACAAGACTTATATCAGCCTTTTTGGCTGCGAAATAGGCAAAAGTCGTTTCGAGTCCTGCCATTGAAAGGGTGACGATCAATTGCAGAAAGAACATGGTTGTAAGAGGCCCTTTAAAGGCTTTCCACATGGACTCTTCATTTTTAGACTGTTGGGCCCTCTTTTCAACAGTATGTGATTCCTTCAGAATCGCAATTACTAAAAATAAAGTAATCAAAGAAGAAATTCCAGCAATGTAAAACGGTAAATTCAAACTTGATTTGGAGAATACCCCGCCAATCGCCGGACCAAAGATGAATCCAAGCCCTGTAGCCGCACCGATGATCCCCATCCCTTTTCCTCGATCTTCCGGCGTCGTGATATCAGCCACATACGCCATTGCGGTTGGCATGTTTGCCGAAGACAAAATCCCGCCAATGATCCTGGCTACAAATAATACCCATAAGGAATCTGCCGAAGCCGTGATGAAAAACGAAAGGGCCAATCCAGCAATCCCGATTATCATGACAGGCTTACGTCCTATCCGGTCAGATATACGTCCCCACATCGGAGCAAAAAATAATTGCATTAATGAATAAACAGCCATTAAAAGACCAAGCTCAGTAGGACTGCCGCCAACCTTTTCAGCAAGGAACGGAATGACGGGAATGATGATCCCAAATCCGACCATGACTAAAAACATCACTAAAAAAAGAACGGGTAACACTTTTTTTGTTTCCATTATTTTTTCTCCTTTTATTCTTCCACATTCGCTAATAACTTTTATAGAATGATTTGGGTCAAAAGAACAGCAGCGAATCATATTACTTAGCATAATCTTCCTAGCAATACTTTAAACAGTTTATCACACAACCTTTACCAAATCAGTATGAAGCACGATCTTCTTTCTCCCCAAATGAAAGGAAACCCACTAAACTAAAAATCAGGCATCGGAGTCCTGATCTTGAAAGTACATTTTCATTTTTTAGTAAAACTTAATTGCTCTTATCCATAACGTTTTGAAAAAATTATGACGGATGCCAAAGTCACCACTTATTCGAGAAATATCTATCCCTTCCCCCTTATTTTTTCCTATGGGGTAAACTATACTGTAGGGTATGATTGAAGTTTGGGAGGTACAAGAATGTCTAATGATCAGTGGATTTTAATTATTGACGATGAAGAAGATTTGGCACGTCTCATGGAGACCGTTTTACATAAAGAAGGTATCCCGAATATTGTTACGGCTGGAACAGTTGCGGATGGCTGGTCAAAGTTTCAGGAGATCAATCCTGCACTTGTGCTGCTAGATATTATGCTGCCAGATGGTGAAGGCTATGATTTATGCAAGCAAATTCGTGAGGTGTCGAATGTTCCCGTTTTATTTTTGTCGGCAAAGGATGAGGAAATTGATAAGCTTTTAGGGTTGGCGATAGGCGGGGATGATTATATCACCAAACCATTCAGTCCGAAAGAAGTAGCATATCGAATAAAGGCACATTTGAGGCGTGCTGGCTTTTCGGATGAAAAAGCTGTTCCGAAAAATTTGCAAGTTGGTCCTTTTGAGCTTAGTGCAAATGAAAATGAAGTGAAAAAGGATGGCAATACGATTGAGCTCACAGCCAAAGAAATCGGTCTGATGAGCTGTTTTATGCATCACCCGAATCAGATCTTAAGCAAAGAAACTTTGTTCGAACATGTGTGGGGCGATGATTTCTTTGGCTCTGATAATACAGTGATGGTACATATTCGCCGTTTACGCGAAAAAATCGAGGCAGATCCTTCAAAACCTTCGTTTTTAATAACTGTTAAAGGGCTTGGTTATAAATTACAAACCAAGGGGTGAAACAAGATGAAGTGGAAATTGACACGGCGCTTTTTAGTATCCGTTGTGGCAATAGTTGTAATCGTAGGGATTGTAAATACAATTTTACTCTTAAGCTTACTCTTTTATCGGGCCATGCATAATTTCGGGACTGAAGAAGCATCTGCAGAAAACTTTAGCAGAACATTTTCACAATATGTAGAACTAAAAGATAACAAACCAATTGTAAATGAAGAAGGACTAGAAAAACTGCAGGAGAATAACGCCTGGATACAATTTTTGAATAATAAGGGTGAGCAAGTGGCTGCCTTTTATACTCCTCCAAAATTGCAAACCATGTATTCCCCTGTTGAAATCGTCCAAATGTATAAGTATAAAGAAGTTGATGCAGAGACGACTGTTTTTGCAGGAGCGGCCCATGATTTCAGCTATTTTGTAGGCGTTAAGGATCAGAAAATAGGTCGCTATGTCCTGACCTATGATTATGAAAAAGTTTTTAAAAACTTTAAAGTGTTCCTTTTACTGTTTTTAATTGTGGATATCATTATTGCAATCGTCATTGGATTCTTATTTGGTAAAAGGTTAACGAGTCCGCTTAACATATTAATAGAAGGAATTCAGCAGCTCCGGGAGAAGCGCTTTAAAAGGATGAGCATACCAAAAGGTGTTTATGAAGATGTGTTTCGCAATATGAATGAACTATCGGTAAAGTTAGATCAATATGAGAAAGAACGTGATCAACTCGACCAAATGCGTGAGGAATGGATTAGCAATGTTTCTCATGACATGAAGACACCACTCGCTTCAATCCATGGTTATACAGAATTGATGAAGGATAACGCCACTGATTTAACATCACAGGAACTGTATGAGTATACGTCCATTATTAATAGACAGTCCATTTATATGCAAGATTTGTTGGATGATCTAAATTTAACGATGCGTTTACGCAATCAACGACTCCCTTTGCAATTTGAAGATGTAGATATCGTTGGGTTTATACGAGAAATGACGATCGAGCTTTTAAATGATTCACAATTTGGTGATCGCCAGGTTGAATTCGAGGCAAATGTGGATAAGGCAACACATCAAGTGGATAAAAAATTACTGAAACGGGCTATATTTAACTTTATCTACAATGCACTCGTGCATAACGAAGAAAATGTCGTTGTTAAAATACAAATTGATGATATTCATCTACGATCAGAACTTCATACCCAAATTACCATTGCCGATAATGGCCGAGGTATTCCCCCTAAAGATATAGAACAGGTTTTTGAACGATACTATCGAGGTACGAATACAGCCAGTGCACATGGGACTGGTTTAGGAATGGCTATTGCAAGAGATATTATTCTGGCTCATAATGGGAAACTTAATTTGACTAGCGTTGAAAATGAAGGAACCACCATTACTCTACTTTTATAATTATTTTTCTTACAGAGAAAGGACTGTCCTTCACTTACAGACAGCCCTTCTTTCCTATTTTATTTTGTTTGTGCCTTTTTTGGAATTTCCTCAAATTTCACTTCATCATATGACGAAACTTCATCACCATTTTTCACGTACATCTTTAAGTAAGCATCTTTTCGAAGATTTTTTTGTGCGGTGAATTCAAGTGGTATCATTTCACCATCTGCATTTTTGGCGTCCAGTTTATAAGAATAATAAGTCATGACTGAACCATCATCCAGTTTGGTTTCATGCTGTACCCCATCCTCTGTAACTTGCAAATAATAATTGTCGGCATTCATGCGGTTAAAGTCTATTTTATTAAGCGCGAAGACTCCCGCCGCTCCCAGTATTAACAAAATACCAACTACCATAAAAAATTTCTTCATTCCGATCATCCTTCTGTTTTATTATTTTGTGTGATAATACGATTATAGGAAGCTACCGTTAAGATATAATACAGCCCATAGATAACCGTATAAGCAATCATCCAGATCAACACAGGTTTTGCTAGGTCCATCATCAATAAGCCCGAGAAGGCTTTTAAAGCGATTGCACTGTGTAATAACCCCACTGCCAGTGGAACGAAAAAGATTACGAATACTTGTGAGGCAATGGACTTCCTCATTTCTTTTGCGTTAACGCCCATTTTATGAAGCATATTATATTGTGATTTATCTTCCTCAGCTTCAGTTAGAACTTTAAAGTAAATGATACTGCCTGTAGCAGCTAAAAAAACCAAACCCAGAAAACTTCCGATAAAGAGCAATGAGCCTACACCTTCGATGCTTGTTTGGAAATCTCTAGGTGCACTAGAAAATAGCGCTTCTTCAGGTATTTGTTTTGCAATTTTTTCAGATAAATCCGTGGAAGCTTGATCCATTCCAATAACACGATAATTTAGGTGTTCGCCTTCTGTTTGCAATGCTTTAAATTGATCATTTGATACAACCACTGTAATGCCTGCTGTTCCGGCATTTAAAACTGTTTGTGTTTTATAGCTTTGGAATGTGATTGCCTTGCTGTTTTCTGTCTTAATGGTCTTGTCCTTGTATTTAGGTGAGAATCTTTTGTCATATCCAATATCTAAAATGACTGCATTGTCATCATTCACAAGCAGTGCTTCCTTACCTTGTACTTCTGCTAATTCGTTATATGTTTTTTCGTCGATAACTGTATAAACTCTTTTTTCCGAGCTATCGAATGCTGATGCCGTGTTTAATTCTTTCGTATTAAATGGGACAGATAGTGCTACGATATTTTTATCGTACATGGTATCTGGCAATACAGCGCTGACTTGTTGATCGATTTTTTCATCCGTTTGCTGATACATGAAGGTATTCGGATCAGCGGTCATAACTTGGTCATTTGCGTTGTAATAAAGACCATAAACCGCACCGCCAGCCGTTACCGTTGTAGCACTTAACACCGCAATTACGGTCAATGTACGTGCATTACCCCGAATGCGATATAGCAGTTGCGAAATCGTCATTAAATGAAGGCCTTTCCATAGCCATTTTTCATTTTTCTTAATCATGGCCAACACAAAGCCTGTCACGCTATGAAACAATAAAAACGTACCGGCAATTACTGTTGTCAAAATAGTGAGTGCCGTAATTAAAAAGCCGGCTTTTTCCCACACTTTAGAAGTAAAAAGGTCTTGCATCGCCAACCAATAACCAATGACAATCAGGGAAACTCCCAAAATGGCTACAATCATTGATGGCTTCCGAGCCGCTTCCCCTTTTTTCGATGCATGGAAGAGATCAATTAGTTTAAATTGATATATTAAACGATAGCCTTGGAATGATGTCACCAAGAAAATAATAAGAAATACGATAGAGGTGTTCAAAGCTGCAGATCCCGAAAATGTAAATGGAGCTATGACATCATAACCCATTAAATAAATCAAAATCGTCATGAATCCTTTTGAACAAAGGAATCCAAGTAAAATCCCCACAACTAATGAAACCAAACCTAGTAATAAGTTTTCAAAGAAGAGCATAAACCCTATTTGACGATTACGTACGCCAAGCAATGCGTATAATGCCACTTCTTTTTTACGTTTTTTCATAAAGAATGAATTTGAATAGGCAATAAAAATGGCAACGAAGAAAATCAGGATGACTGCCGCACCACTCATCAATGAACCTAATTTTTGTGATGAAGCCGTTTGTTCTGCAATCGTGTCGCTATATTTTAATGTTACAAATGTGAAGTATATGATAATGCTAAAAACCATGGATGCGATATATAAAAAATATTGGGAGAGGTTTCGTGCAATATTTTTTCTCGCTAGACTAAATAACGTCATCTACCTCACCTCCAATTGTTGCAAGGACATCCAAAATCTCTTGGAAGAAAGCTTTACGTGTTCGGCCACGACGATAAATTTCTGTTGAAAGCGTTCCATCCTTGATGAAAATAATACGACGGCAGAAGCTTGCGGCATATGCATCATGTGTCACCAACATGATGGTGGAATTATTATTTTCATTCAATTCACTTAAGCTTTCCAGCAGGCCTGTCGCCGATTTTGAGTCAAGCGCACCCGTTGGCTCATCTGCAAGGATCAATGCTGGCTCTGTCACAAGCGCCCTGGCTGCAGCTGTTCTTTGCTTTTGGCCACCGGAGATTTGGTATGGATATTTAGCTAGTAAACCTTCAATCCCGAATACTTTAGCAATCCGATTCACTAAGATATTAATTTCTTTCGCTGGAATTTTCGCAATCGCCAGTGGTAATAATATATTTTCCTTCACAGTCAATGAGTCGAGCAAATTGTAGTCTTGGAAGATAAAACCAAGGTTATCACGTCTGAAATCTGTTAATTCGGCTCCCTTCATATCGTGAATGCTCGTATCATTCATATATATTTCCCCCTCTGTTGGAGAGTCAATAGTTGCTAACATATTAAGCAAAGTCGATTTCCCCGCTCCAGAAGGTCCCATGATACCTACAAATTCTCCTTCATGAATGTCAAAAGATATATTTTCTAACGCTGTGTAGGAAGCGCTTGATTTACCATAAGTTTTTTTAATATTTTCTACTTTTAATAATGGTTCCATGTATTTCACCTCTTCAATATTGTTGATACTTATACTTTACATGCTCATCCTTACAGCATAATTATGCCAACCTTACAGCAAGCTTAAATCTATAAAAAAAACGCCTTCCAATTAAATAGGAAGACGTTTTTTATGGATTTGTCAAAAGTAAAAGTACTGAATAAATACGAAATCAGGTTCTTTATCATTTAACTTTGCTTCAATATCCTGCGGTCGATTACGAAATTCCCAAATGGGATGAATGAAACGATGAAGATCATCGCCATTTTAAAAAAGGACCATTTTGATTTAATGCTCACATAGAGCAGTAATAGCCCAAACACGACAAATAAGAAACCATGGATGCTGCCTAAAATGAGTGTTACTTCCCCAATATCCAATAAGTACTTAATGGGCATACCAATAGCAAGCAATAGAACATATGAGATCCCCTCAATTATTGTAATAAACCGAAACCATCCAATAGCTGTAGAAAACATTCGCACATCCCCTTATCCATTGTACACAAACGACACACAAACAGACTTCCAGCTTCTTAATCCCAATCCAAAATCTGTTCCTCTATCATATTATATTACTGGCAGATCCACTAATAAAAAGTTCCAGGATCCGTTTGCCTAAAAATAGAACAGCAAAAGCCCAATCCAAGGATTGGGCCCTTTAAATATCTTACTTATTCAACGTAATTGAAATTTACTTAAAGGGTTCAAGAACGTTCAATTCCGAAACCAATTCGCTCCCTCATCCATATGCACGAAGGGGATATCCGTATCAATTACACCTTTGATTCGTTCTAAATCAACATCTTCCCCATCGAGCCATTTCGCAAAATCTATTGAAGTCGGCTCCTGGTTCCCTCCCAAGGCAATCCAAGCTTTCATCTCCTTAGGTAAATAAGCGGATGTATGAATCGTTCCTGCCCAGCTGCTATATAAATCCGAGAAGACACCTCGATCGGTATCATTAAACAACCTGTAAGCATCGTAGGCAGATGAAAGTCTCCCTTCATGATCTTGGATGATCTCCAATCGGCGTTTCGAATCGATAAGATGGTTACGGTTCTCATTTTTCATGATTTCAAAGTGATTGGTACAGGCATTTGACGTGCGCACCTCTACATTTCTCGGAGAGGTTTCCACGATATAGGTACTTCCGCTTTTATCATAGACGACGTAAGTGAAGGAATGACGATGCGGGATTTCCTTCAACATCGCGACCGCTTCCTGTACGTTCGCACACGATTCAACAATCAGTCTGCCAATCATGCAGCAAATGAAACCATCACCAGGGTTCTTGCGGTTCATGAAATTATAGCCTATCACCAAACCTTTTTCATTCATCCCATCCATCCGGCCAGTCCCTCGCTGACTCGGGCCTATGCTTGAATACCCTTGATCGGTTGGCTGGAATAAAACATAGCGTCCTTCATATGTCTTTGGGTGGTAATCATAATTGCGAATCAGATAATCATCGCCAGTCATGATGGAGCAGCCCGACCGAACATAATCCAATCGATATCCACCGAACTCTTGCAGCACGCGGTCAATTGGCCATTTCAACGCTTCTTGCAACCCCAGTAATTCTTCCCAAACTCCAGGGGCGAATTGTGTAATTGCGTTCTTGACCTCTTCTTCCTCAACCGTAAATCGCGGCTGCCTAATCTTCCACTGATCTTCACGATTTTTCACCGTAAGTGAATCTTTTAATTCCTTCCCTTGCATGTACCCAAACTCATAATGTGTACCCCGAAATTGTATGACATCACTATATATTTGCTTCACGGCTTATCCCTCATTTACTATAGTCGCTATTCAAATTAAGGATACTTGAAGTATTGTTGAAAATAAAGAAGATAAGCCTTAAATTTATCAATCAACTCACCACCCCATACCTCCCTCATAATCTGTAACTAGACATATTTATAAGGGTAGACGGATCATGGGGATGAATGAAATTACCGGCACTCCATTGGATTTATGTTGTATTTATTGCATTGATAATCGGGTTTATAAACAAGGAATACCCGGTTAAAAATTTAAATACATAAATAAAGAGAATCCAATATAGTACTGGATTCTGAAATAGATTGAATTAGGTAAAATTATTGTAAATGGTTTTGTTGTTGTCCCATTTGGCCATATTGCTGATTGCTCATTTGTTGTTGACCTTGTTGGTGACCTTGCTGTTGACCTTGTTGACCTTGTTGACCTTGCTGTTGACCCAATTGGTTAAATTGCTGTTGTGCTTGACCTACTACTTGATTGATCTGGTTAAGCGCTTGAGTTGTTTGTGCATATTGAAGACATTGGTTTAAAGATTGGATTGCTTGTTGAATGGACTGTTGTAATTGTTGATCAGTTTGTTGCAGTTGGTTTTGTGCTTGGCTAGCAAATTGCTGGATTTGTTCCATTAATTGATTTTGTTGTTGATTTTGCTGTTGATTTTGTTGTCCTGTTTGTTGCCCTGAAATATCCCTCATTGGCTAATGCCATTCCATATTTTTTTGTTTGTTCCTTACTGCCTGATACAAAAGCACCTCCGTGTATCCACATGATAACGGGGAGTGGTTTATTCATATTTTTGGGATAATAAATATCTAAAATACTATTATCCATTCCATGCTTATCATAAGTTAAATCTTTTTCGACATGAACCTGTTCTTTAATGATCTCCATGTTTTTAGGAGATGCAAAAGAATCTGCTTCGAAAAGCTGCTTGATCATAAAGGTATTAAGTACCGGTGTGAATTTCCCTATTATTAATACAAGGATAATTGGAATGATCATGATAGAGATCGGAATCATCCATCGTTTTTTCTTATAAAATTTGGTCGTTGTTATCAATTGCGTCAACCCTTCTTTATCTTTCTAATTAAACATGAAAATCTGTATAGAGATCCATTCTTTCAAAAAAACTATTTGGAGCATTTTTTTGCTTCATATTCTTTATATCAAAGGTAAATTTTTCGTACCGTTATGAGTCAATGTTTAATCATATCCCCAAACATACTGGCTGATAATAATAATAATAACAACCAATGATAATTGTTCCCCATTAACTTTAGAGACTTTAGCTGCTCCAATTTGAGCCTTACATGATAATATATATGATTTCAATAAATAGTGTCTAGCCCATTAATAACCAGCTTAAAAACCAAAGTCGCATTATAGCTTAGATAGAAAAAAAGGACCCAAAAGTGTCTGAAATCATTTCATCTTTAAAATCTGGATATAATCCATAATTCTAGAGTCATGATCTGAACACTTTTGGGTCATATTCTTTTTACATTAATTATTCCTAATCCGAGTTCACAAACAATTGCATATACCTAAATCAGAATTTCACAACGACTTCTTAGTAAATACTCTTGAATGATTTTTAATACAATATCTTGGTTTTGCTTTAAATAGAAATGATCTCCCTTTAATATATGCAATCCTTCAATATGTTCAATGTATTCATTCCAGCTTTCCATACTTTCCTTCGTCACGGAATCCTCTGAGCCCAATAGCAAAACTGCTTTATTTTCCACCTTTTTTTTGCGTTTATTTTCATCGTGGTAGTTGGCTAAAACATTTAAATCCGATTGTATTATCGGCAGGAATAATGTCATGAAATCTTCCGTTTCTAAGAGCTCCTTGTTCGTTCCCCCGATTTTTTTCAGTGATTGTTTTAAATTATTTGAATTAGAACAATCGATTTGACCTACTTTATAATCTGGGGACGATTTACTTGAAATGAATAAATGCTCTACTTTATTGCCATATCTCTCTTCTAATTTTGCCGCAATTTCATAGGCTACTATCGCACCCATGCTATGTCCAAACAAAGAGATGTTTTCCAATGATTGAATTTGATATTTCGTTTCCATTTCTTCCATTAGGCTATCCGTCAGATCAGCCATATGATCACGCAATGGTTCACTATATTTACTGCCATGTCCAGGGTATTCCAGCGGGACTACCTCTATCACATCGTCATCAAATTTCCACTCTCTATAAAAAGATGCACTTCCCCCAGCATAAGGGAAACAAAAAAGTGTTTTCTTCAGTCCTTTCATCCCCCTTCTCCAGTTCAATAAAGATTATTTCAACATGAACTTCATAAAGCTTTCCACATACCTTGAATCAATTTCCGGCATTTTCATTGATAGCCATTCCATATCCTTCTTGGTTTTGGATTGAAGGATTTCCGACTCTTTTAATTTTGTTGATTCATCAATTAACTGGGACAAAGCACTTAATGAATGAATCTCATTAGATTGTGTCTTTTCCTTTAAAGATTGTAACCATTCTTGCAAATCCATATTGGAGTAAGGTATATTATTTTTTTCGAAGAAGGAGGTCACGAATTCACTTGAAACCCTCTGATCATTGAACATGTGATAGATTCCGAGTTTCTGATTCTCATTCAATCTTGATATTTTATACATAAACTCACTTACAAAGTCGACTGGCATCAATTCAAAATGAATTTCCTCTTTAAATGGCAATATCCTTTGTTCAATAAATGATTCAAAAACCTTGTACAGCATATCCTTCTCATTCCAAACCCCGTTTAGTGAATTAGATGAAATCCTGCCTAATCGAAAAATATCGATTGTCAGTCCATATTCCCTTGCTTGAAGAAGCAGTTTCTCTGCTACCCATTTGGACTGGCTGTACCCGATCATTAAATCGGGGGAGTAAACCAATTCGTCTTCCTCATCCCATTTCCTTTCGCCGGTCAAGACAGAAAGCGTTGACGCATAATAGATGTTTTTCCGAGTGTATGATGAAGCAAACTTAATGATCTCCACTACACCATCCACATTTGAAACCTTTGATTTACTATACGGCTCGAAGAAGTTCGTTTCGGCACCGACATGATATACATGGGAAACATCATTGCTTAATTTCTCATATGTAATATCATCCAAACCGAATTGATGTTTACTAAAATCCCCTTCAATTACAACGATTCGACTTTCGAACTCATCCTGCCAAAGACCATATTTCATTAAAGTATCTTTCAATCTATTTCTTGAAGGAAATCTAACCAAACAATATATTTTGACATGTTCCAATTCCCGTAACAATTTGTTTAATAGATGGGCTCCTAAAAACCCTGTTCCACCAGTAATCATCATATTCTTTTCAAATTTAACTGGTTTAGTGCATATTTTCCTTATTTTCTCCATAAGCGATCGATCGAGTGTGGAGTCCTTCTCCATCACAGCTTCCATACTGCCAGATGAATCAATTTCAAGTGCACCAACAAATTTATTCACTGTATTATTTTCCAATAAAATCTGTAAAGTAGCTTCAGGAAGTACAGTTTCCTTCATTATATAGACCAGTTTGGTAGCTAAAATGGAATGGCCTCCATTTTCAAAGAAGTTGTCGTCTAATCCTAAACTTTGATTTCCTAATATATTTCTCCAAATCTCCAATACTTCTTTTTTCTTTCCATATTCTTGATCGGCTAAAAAAGTCTTATTTTGCATGATATCCATTTCCAATAATTTCGCTTTATCCACTTTACCGTTGGCATTAAGCGGAAAATCATCCACTCTGACAAAAAAGTGTGGAATCATATAATTCGGCAATTCATTGCCCAGATAATCTTTAATATCCTTTTCAGCATTTTTCGCGTTTTCATCCTTATGTTTGTAATACGCGATAACATAATTCTCATCATTGATGTTTTTAACTGCTACTACTGAACTTTCAACCTTCATGTACTTATCAAGCTTATCTTGAATTTCATTCAGTTCTATTCTAAAGCCGCGAATTTTCACTTGACTGTCTTTTCGTCCTTTGTAAAGGATCTCACCATTATTTAACCGGATGCCATGATCACCTGTTTTATACCACTTCGTTTGATTCAAATCATCTATGATCAAAGCTTGTTGTGTTAATTGTGGCTGATTTAAATAGCCTCTCATGACCCCTTGACCGCCAATGTGGATTTCACCTATTTCACCATCGCCTACCTCAACTTGTTCTTCAGATAAAATCCTGATTTCGACATTGGTCAATGGCTTTCCAATAGGAATAACATCTACATCCTTAGCTTCAACTTCATGACAAATGGCAAAGGTTGTGCATTCAGTTGGTCCATACCCATTAATTAAGGAAAAATGACCGATTGTCTGCTTCAATCTTTTGACATGGGAAATCGAGATTTTATCTCCGCCAACCACAATTTTCTTTAATCCTTCAAAAATTAATGGATCCTCATCAACCATTGCATTGAAAAGACCTGTCGTAAAAAAAGCTACATCCACCTTTCCAATCGATATGGCTTCTTTCCAATCATCAAAAGAAGTGAACTCATTCGTCATCAGGAATAATGTTGCTCCATTTAATAACGCTCCCCATATCTCAAAAGTTGCGGCGTCAAAGCAAGGGTTGGAAAATTGAGCCACTCTATTATTTTCGTTTATTTCAAGTATTTCAGAGTTCAATACTAAATTGACTACGCTTCTTTGTTCTATCATTACGCCTTTTGGTTTTCCAGTCGTTCCAGATGTATAAATAACATACGCTAGACCATTCTCTGAAGAACGGTTCACAGGAGTGTGCCCTTCCCTGCTCAGTTCTTTAATCTCAAATGGAATTGGTTCAATATCCAATTCACTGAGCTTCCCTTCATGATCATTAAATGATAAGAAGAACTCCATATCCGTATCCTCAAGCATATATTCCAATCTTTTTAATGGGTACTTTTCATCTATTGGAACATAGCAACAGCCAGACTTTATAATGGCAAGCATCCCTATGATCAGTTCAATGGACCTTTTGCTTGGAATCCCGATCATTGTTTCTTCTTGAATTCCCAAATCAATGATCCTTTTGGCAAGATTATCTGAGAGAATATCTAATTCTTTATATGTTATTTGCCGTTCATTTTCATAAAGTGCCGCTTTTGATTGATTATCGCCCGCCATTTTTTTAAAAGCTTCAGTTATTGACATCAATTTATTCGTCGTCATCGATTTACTTATCATCGGGCCCCAACTTTCAAGTGATTTATTAATTTACCAATAGATAGTGTTTCATCTTTTGTTAGATTTAAGAATATTTCTTGCATGGAATCCATAAAACTTAAAATTTCATTTTCATCGAATTTATTGTTTTTATAAATGATTTTATAATGCAACTTTGATTGCACTACAGCTGCAGAGAACGTAAGATCGAAATTAGTTGATTCACTTCCAACTGAACTTTCAATCATGATTGGCGAATCATCTGCCTGTTCTGCGCTCGGATAATTTTCGAATACAAATATATGTTGAAATAAATCCCTATCCCATGGAATTTCAGCGTATCGCTTTATATCCGTAAGTGAACTGAACTCATACTCTCTCATTTGTAATTGCTTGTTTTGAATAGCGGTGAAATAGGATTGTAAATCATCCTCCCAATCGATTTTCAAAGAGAATGGAAGAGTATTGATCAATAAGCCTACAGCTGATTCGATATGCGGAATGCTGAGGTTCCTTCCTGAGCTTGTCACCCCATAACATACTGAGTTGCTTTCACTAAGGTAAGATAGAACGATTCCCCAAACTCCTTGAACAACGGTATTAATTGTTTTTCTATGCCGCTTGGATAACTCTATCAATTCTTCAGTAAGCTCTTCAGGTAAGCTATATTCAATAACTTTATCCGATGTAAAAGCTTCCTTATCCGTTTTCTTACTCACCAGTGCTTTTACTTGTTCGAAATCGCTCAACTCTTTGTTCCAGAAAGCTGCTTCTTCCTGTTTATTAATATTTCTTACATGGTTCATGACTTGTTTATAAGCATACTTATGTTCATCACTGTCTTTTAACGTACTGGATGGATTTCGATAATTATCCAAAAAATGATTAATGACGATTTGCAGGCTCCAGCCATCTATTAAAGCATGATGATGTGTCCAGATGAATTTAAAACGATGATCCGATAGCTGAATTAAGGTGATGTTCATGAGCGGCCCATTCTCTAAATCCGTTTGTCTGCTCCTGCTTTGTTCTAATAGATTTTCTATCTTGGATTCTGACTCGTCTACACTGAACATCGTTAGATTCACATGATTAAACACATAATAAATATCATTGAGTATGATTTGATAACGGTCCCCCAATTGATTGCGCCTGAAAACCGATCTTAGGACGTCGTATTTTCTGCAAGTATCATTCCAGGCTTCTTCTAATTTATCCAGATCAAGATCGCCTATTAAGTCGATGGATAGCTGCGAGATATATTCAGGACTTTGAGTTACTTCGCTATGGAATAACATCCCTTCTTGAAGTGATGTCACTGGGTAAATCTCTTCAATGTTATTAAACTTATTAATGAAATGCTTAATTGTACTTCCATCAACTATTTCCTCTGATTCAAAATCCGTTTCGATAATAGAGTCATTCAAATCTGCACTTCCGCTTAAAACTTTGTTTAATTGTGCTTCAACTTCTTTACATATCATTTGGAAGCTTTCATTGTTGCTATCCCCGATAATATTCAGCATGAGTCTATTGTTTACGATGCTAGCGACAAAATTGAGTTTATATGGAAATTTGTATTTCAAATCGATATTGCTGCTATTGGTTTGCTCCATATCACCTGTATTATTAAACTGACCTAGATAGTTGTAACTCACAAGGCTTTCTGGATAACGATAATCCCGAGTGGAAATATACTTTAGGATTCCAAAGTCAAACCCTTTGTTCGGCACACTTCTTATTATGTTCTTCGTATTTCTCAGTGTAGATCCCAAAGACGCCCTTCCTTCAATCCTTACTGGATAGATGGAGGTGAACCACCCTACCGTCCTTGAAAGATCAACGCCTTCCTCAATATCCTCTCGACCATGTCCTTCTAAATCGAGCCAAAATTCATTGATTCCCATACGATTGGAAAACACCTGGGCGATAACTGATAATAAAACTTCATCAATCGTCGTTTTATGTTTTCTTAATGTATTTTTAATGAGGTTTTGTGTTTGATCCTCATCCACTTCTATTTTGTACATGTTTTCAAAATCACACGTTTCTCCTAAGCTTTTCGTTAGCGGAGAAACGGGAGTATTCATTTCCTTTTCCCAATATTGAACGGCTTCTTCCGATAGGTCAGTGTTCTGATATTCGTTTAGTTTCTCGGACCATTGTTTATAAGAAGTCGTTTTTAAAGGAAGTGATAGTTCTTGTTCATTCTTCATCTGCTGATAACATCTTTCGAAATGTTCAAGAAGTATCCTCCATGAAACACCATCAACTATGAGGTGATGAATCACCCAAAAGATCCTTACCTCCCTTTGATCCCTGAATAGAAGAAACTTCATCATGGGGCCATTGTGTATGTTTAAACTTTGTTGGGCGTTTTCTTCTAGCTCCTTAATTTCCTTCAAACTATTTTCATCTTTAAAACTTGAAACATTAAACTCATAAAAACCGCATGCTGTATCAGCATTCCCAATATTCCCTATATATGAATCACCATGTTTTTCAAATAATGTCCTTAATACGTCGTGCTGATCAATTAATTTCATGATGATTTTTTTAAATTGTTCAGTTGATAATGTATTATCCTTCATTAATACTACGGACTGATTCCAATGATGGATATTCTCATGATTTTCATTAAAAAACCATGATTGAATAGGCGTTAACGGGACATAACCTGATATTGTTTCTTGAACCACTTGGTTTTGCTCCAATTCATTCACAATATTCCCCAACTCGCGGACCGTTTGGTATTCAAATAAATCTTTAGGAGTTATAAATAAATCTTTTTCTTTTGCAGCAGAGCATATTTGAATACTGATGATTGAATCACCGCCACATTCAAAGAAGTTATCATCCGGGCCTATAGTGGGATCATTTAAAACGTTTCTCCATATTGTCAGAAGCGCTGTTTCAGTTTTGGACAATTCTTGCACATCCAGCACTTTTCCCTTCCACTCGTCCATCTGTTCCGTCCATTTCGGCAGGGATTTCCGATCAACTTTCCCATTCGGCGTCAAAGGAAATTTATCCAGTTGCATAAAATGAGCAGGAATCATGAATGCAGGCAGTGTTTCTTTCAATCGTCTTCTGATTGATTCTATCGAAACCACATCACTCACCGTATAATAAGCAATTAGCCTTTTATTCTCAAATTCATCTTCCAATACCGTTACATAACTATCCTTAATTTCTTCCATCTTTCGTAAGGAAACATTAACCTCCGATAGTTCAACCCGGTATCCTCTTATTTTCACTTGATCGTCCGCTCTGCCTATATAGACTAATTCCCCAGCTTTGTTATGCTTAACTAAATCCCCGGTTCTATATACTTTTTCTGCAGGGTTGAATGGATTGGCTATGAACTTTTCATTTGTCAGGCTCTCATTATTCAAATATCCCCTTGCTAACCCAATTCCTCCAACGTATAGTTCACCAACCGATCCTGCCGGAACTAGTTTCCGGTTTTCATCCAAAACAAGTACAACTGTGTTAGTCAGAGGCTTCCCAATTGAAACAACGAATTCATTCGCTACCTCTTCATTCGGAGGAAATAGTTTAAAACTTGTACACACCGAATATTCTGTAGGCCCATAGGCATTAAAAAACGATATATGTTTAAACTTTGAAACGAGCTCAAATGGACATTCAGAACCTGCAGATCCCAGTACTTTAATACTGTTCAATTCCGTGATTGGCAGTTCCTTCAACACGGCAGGCGGTAAAATGATATGGGAAATTCCTTCTCCCTTAATTTGTTCAACAAGTTTACTCATGTCAAATTGATTTTCTTTATCCACACTTATATGCAGTTCGGCACCAAATAAAAGTGAGCTGAAAACCTCAATGACGGATGAATCAAAATTAAATGTAGCGAATTGCAACACTCTAGCTGATGTGTCTAAGCACATCATTTTATTTTGGTTATACACTAAGTTAATGATTCCTCTATGTTCTAACATGACTCCTTTTGGTCTGCCTGTCGTTCCCGAAGTATAAATGACATACGCTAGATTTCTCTGATCCGGAATGTGAAGATTGGCGTCCATTAACAGATCTGATTCTTCTTCAATATCTTCAAAATATATTATTTTAGCTGAATCGATCAATTCATTCACACCGAATTCTTTGTGACTCAAACAATAGGAAATGGACGAATCTTGAACCATATAGCTTAATCGCTCATTAGGATAATGAGGATCCAATGGAACATACGCAGCTCCAGCTTTAATTACTGCCAACATCCCGGTAACCATATCAATTGATCGATTCACATAAATTCCGATTCTTTCTTCTGTAGAAATTCCCCTGCTTATTAAATGGCGTGAAAGACGATTGCTCTTATGATTCAATTCGCGATATGTAATGGTTCTGGGACCATCAACAATGGCTATCTTATCAGGAAATCGCTCAACAATTTTATAGAATGCTTCTGGGATTGTATCATCGATCCCCTCAAACTGAACGGTTTCTCCCTGCCATTCTTCCAATAATACTTTCTCCTGCTTCTTACTCACTACAGATACTTGGTCAATGTATCGTTCAGGCTCGTATGTAATTGTCCGAATCCACTCCAAGAAATTTTCACCTAATAATCGAATGGTTTGTTCATTGAAAATACCTGAATTATACTCAAAAGCGAATAAAAGTTTATCTTCATATTCTTCCACAGCTAAACTCAAATCGAATTTTGCTACCTTTGATTTTATTACTTCAGGCGTTATCTTTATGTATTCACTTTCAAATGCAGCTTTAGCATTATTTTGTAAAATGAAGACGGTTTGAAATAAAGAAGTGGTTACTAAATTTCTTTCAGGGTTAATGATTTCAACAATTTTCTCCAATGTCATTTGCTGATGATCATAGATTTCAATGATATGACTTGTATTTCTTTGAAGAATCTCTTCAAATGTTTCCTCGAGTCCCAGCTTTAATCTAAATGGCAGTGTATTGACAAAATAACCTATCGATTTCTCTGTTCCTTCAATCATTCGATTCGCCAAAGGACTTCCGACAATGATATCGTTTTGACCTGTATATTTTGCTAGAAAAGACTGGTACATCGTTAGAAGTGTCATGAATAATGTCGAGTTTTTTTCAAGGGACATCCGCTTTAAACCTTGGAGCTCTTCCCTTGTTAGTTCCACTATAAAACTACTGCCATCGTTGCGATTTTCATTTGTACGCATAGTATCTAAAGGAAGCTCCAATTTAGGTAATTCCCCAGATAAGTTTGTTTCCCAAAATAGCGTTTCTTCTTTAATGTTACTTTCCAACCAGCTTTTTTGCTCAATGGCAAAATCCTTATATTGTGTAAAGTCGTTTCCAAGGTTAGGTTCCTTTTCATTCACTTCACTGTCATAAAATGATAACCATTCATCTAAAAATATACTCACTGACCATCCATCAAAAACAAAATGGTGAAGATTCACAAATAAAACAGACTCATTTTCACTCAATTTAACAAGTTTCAATGTCAAGAGAGGACCTTTTTCAAGTTCAAAGATTTCCGATTGGACGTCGTCTTCAATTTGTAGCATACGGGTCGTTTGCTGTTCTGCCTTTAATTCAGAGAGGTCCATTTCATTTATTTTAATGTACAAATCTTCCTTAACTTCTTGATAGCCTTTACCGCCCTTTTCATGCACGATGGTCCTTAAGATTTCATGTCTATCAATGACATGGTTGACGGATTTTTCCAGGAGTGAAGTATCCACTTTGCCAGTAATTTTATATTTCTGAGGAATGTTATAATTGGTTGTTTTACCATTGAGTTTTTCGTTGAACCACAAAGCCTCTTGGTTACTGGATAAAACATGATTTTCTGTTTGGATTTCTTTGTGCTCACTGTCAGTATTTGAAATTCGAGTCATGATGAAGGCCGTCAACGAATCGATCGTTGAATTTTGAAAAATATTTTTCAAAGTTAGAATTTGGTTGTATTCTTTATTTAACTTTGTCAATAACTTCATGGCTAATATCGAGTGTCCGCCCATTTCAAAAAAATCGGCATCTTTTTCGATTTGACTTGTTGATAAGACTTCCAAAAATGTCTTTTCTACAAATGATGAAACTAATTGCGTTTCATCTTTAGGAGATGTAATCACTTCTGGAAAGATCTTATGACTTAGCAATTTTAATGTGGGATTTTCAAACAAATCAGTCAATTTTATATTCGCATCAAGTCTTTTATTCACCTTAGATACCAATTTCATAGCTGTTATCGAATGCCCGCCCAATTGAAAGAAATCACCATTAATCTCAGTATTCAAGAAAAACTCTTGCCATATTTCTTTAAGTTCTTGATTAACCGATGCCGAAGTGATCGAATGGTCACTTGTTGCATGAAAGCCATTACCTACATTATTCTTTAGTTTTGAAAAATCAACATCGACATATATTTCGTCAATTTGCTGTGCTTTTGTAATTTGATGGGCAATCTGCATGAAGGCTTTTTGGATATCATTAACTAGTGAACGCTCTATGAAGCAGCGATTAAAATACAATTTGCATTTAATGGTTTCTTTATTATCCTGGGCTTGTAATGATAACGGAAAGCTATGTGATTCTTTTCCACCTTCAACTTCCCAGTTGATACTATTGCCTTCATTTTTAGCTTCCGGATAATTCTCATAAACAAATAACGTTTCGAAAATGGGATCTTCCTTCTTTAATTTCGTATGCCTTTTGATATCCACTAAAGAAATTTGAGAGTGTTCCAGCATATTGTTTAATGTTTCCTGGAACCGTTTCAGTAAATCAGTAACGCTGTCAGTATCGTTTATTTCAGCTATCATTGGAATCGTATTAATGAGCAGACCAACAATTTCTTCTGATTTGAATAAGTTATTCGACCTGCCAGAGCTTACAATTCCAAAGACTATTCGATTATGATTGGACATTTCCTTTAGCACGATGGACCATATTAACTGCAATAATACATTAATCGTTACATGGTTTTTAGCGGCAAATTCTCTTAAAAGCTCACTCTGTTTTTTATCCAGCTCCCAAAATAGATCATTTTCCTGCTGGTTTTCCTTCACAGATTTCAGCACGGGGAATGTGATTGTCGGCTGCTCAATATCCTTTGCTAGCTCTTTCCAAAAACGATTTAGATCTTCCGCATCGATTTTATTCATATACCGGATAAAATCTCCATATTGCTTTGGCTTTTCAATAAGCCGTTTGGAGTCTTTTCCTACAATTCGGCTGTAAGTTACAAAGAGTTCATCGATGACTATGCTGGTACTCCAGCCATCCAAAATTATATGGTGATGAGTCCAAATCAAGATATACTGATTTTCTTCAATTCTCACTAACTGGAGTTTCATCAAATTGGAGTTATTCACATCCATCTCCTGGGATTTTGATGTCACTCTCTGAATTTCATTTAATTGATCATGTTTACTCAACTCTGTCATATCGATTATTTCTGGTTGATAGTCCATTGCATTGAATACAACCTGAACATTATTTTCAATATTTTTAGAGATGACCTTCATTCTTAATGCTTCATGACGTTCTACAACCTGACTCCACGCCTGGAATAATGCATTTACCTCAAGAGCGCCCGTTATCCTGATTCGCATTTGAGAAATGTAAAGGTTCTCTGCTGTATTGTTCATCTCCAGTTCGTAGAGGATTCCTTCTTGAAGCGGAGTTAATGAGTAGATATTCTGAATAGATTTCTCCAATTTAGCGCCTCCCGATTCCATTATCGTTGTGTTCCATCCTATCTACTGACTTCTTCATTCTATTAAATGAGTATTCACCTTATTTATTAGAATTCAATATTTGAAACAGATCTTCCTCAGTAAGCATCGCATCTGGAAAATCACTTTCTATTAAAGAACCTTGATCAAATTCAGATCCCTTGATTTCCATCACGACTTTGCCAATGGCTTCTATTAATAAGCTCATTTTTTCTTCAGCTAATTTTGAAATTATTTTTAAGATTAGTCTTCCGTCCTGAATCATGGCCAAAAAATGGAGTTTCGGTTTTTGTTCAAATTCACCAAAGTCCTGGCTATTGGATGATTCGAATTGAGAGTCCAACCTTCCTAAATAATTAAAAGTAACGTGGATATCCGGCTCCTGAATGACCCCAGGACTAAAATACTTGATCACACCATAATCAAAACCTTTATTCGGAATTTCCCTTATAGCATTCTTCGTGTTTTTTAAAGTATCATCAAACGCCTTATCTGAATGCAGCAATATTGGATACATCGCAGTAAACCAGCCAACGGTCCGAGTAACATCCATTGTTTCGTCCACCATTTCCCTGCCATGCCCTTCTACTTCTATCCAGAATTTCTTCACTTCAAAAGATTGGTTCAAACTCTTCGCAATTAATGACAACAATACTTCTTCTACAGTCGCTTTAGATTGCCCTGTTAATTCCTGGATCAAAAACTCAGTTTCTTCTTCACCGAATGATTTCTCCACCGTTCTTTCTTGCGTAGCTATAAAGTCTTCCCCTATCATGAAATCCGTTATTTCACTTTTTGTTTTTTGTTCCCAATAACGGAGTGTTTCAGGGTCCATCAACGTTTCATTGTATTTCTTTAAGAAATTTGACCAGTCCTTAAATGATGAAGTTTTATAGGCGAGTTTCCCTTTTTGATTGTTTAATGCTTGATCATGGAGATGATTGAAATCTTCAAGTAAAATCCTCCAGGAAACTGCATCGATTAATAAATGATGGATTACCCAAAAGAAGCGATACTTGTTCATTTGTTCTTTTAAAACAAGCATTTTCATGATCGGTCCATTACTTATATCCAATGAACCTTGAACCGTACTTTCCCATTCATCTCTCGTTTTTATTCGCGTTTCCTCATCTAAATGATGAATATCCTTATAGACTAACTCCCATGTTTTGTGTTCAGAGTCTATATTCCCGATATATTTTTCGTCATGCTTTTCAAATAAGGTCAACAATCCATCATGATGTTCCACGATTTGAGATAGAATACTTTCAATATCCTCCATTAGGGCACAGGAATTTTTACTAAACACAATAGACTGGTTCCAATGATTGATGGAAGTCGTGTGTTCAGCAAAGAACCATTCTTGAATGGGGGTCAATTCCACATTTCCTCTAGTGGCTATTGGTTGAATCATGACTTTATTTTCAGTTTTTGCAACGGCTGCAAGCTCAGCTACCGTTTGATTTTCAAAAATTGATTTTGGACTGATGATTATACTTTCCTGCCTTGCTAGGGAACATATTTGGATGCTCTGAATGGAATCGCCACCAAGTTCGAAAAAGTTATCTCGGATACTTATGTCATCTAACCCTAAGACATTCTTAAAAATCTGAAGAAGCACTTTCTCATTAAACGTCTTAGGTTCTTCTGATGTATTGTTTCTAGTGACTGGTACCGGAAGAATTGCTGAATCAATTTTCCCATTTGCATTTAACGGAAAATTGTCCACTTGCATAAAGAATGAAGGAATCATGTAACTTGGTAATCTCTCTTTTAAAAATGCTTTTAAGTGATCGTTATCAACCTGTTGTTTTGATGTGAAATAAGCGATTATTTGTTTATTTAAGTTTGGCTGATCCTGAACCATAATGAATGAGTCACTTACTTGCGGATACGCATTGAGATTGACCGAAATCTCCTCAACTTCCACCCGGAAGCCTCTTATTTTCACTTGATTATCCTTACGCCCCAGAAAAATCAACTCACCATTGTTCGTGAATTTTGCAAGGTCACCGCTGCGATACAAACGCTTTCCAGCTTTAAAAGGATGTTCAATGAACTTTTCTTTTGTTAAATCATCATTATTCACATATCCAACAGCTAATCCTTCACCACCAATATATATTTCCCCTGCAGCACCTATTGGTACGAGTCTTTGCTCAGGACTTAATAAATAGACGTCAGTATTCAGGATTGGTTTGCCTATCGATACTTTATTATTAGTAGTTTCATTTTTTTCAAACGCTTTAAACATTTCAATCGTGGTCCATACTGAATATTCCGTTGGACCATAGGCATTATAAAAATTTATATTTTGATAGCGCTCCAGCAAAGCTATTGGACATTCAGATCCGGCTGAACCAACGAATTTCACATCAGATCCATCTATATTGAGCTCTTGTAATACCGCTGGCGGCAATACTAGATGCGTTAACTTTTCACTTTTGATTTGATTTTCCAATGCGAATAAATCAAACATTTCCTCTTTATTATTCCCGATATGCAGCTCTGCACCATTTAATAGGCTTCCAAAAATCTCATATATAGAAGCGTCAAAATTAAAGGTAGCAAATTGTAATACCTTTGAGGTCATATCAAGCTGTAAGTACTTGTTTTGACTTATTACTAAATTCACTACTCCTCTATGGGATAACATGACGCCTTTAGGTTTTCCTGTCGTGCCGGAAGTATAAATTATGTAAGCTAGATCTGATGGTGTAATCATTTCGGTACAGCATTCGGAATCCATGTAATGGACAGATTCAAGATCTATTACATTAGCTATCTTTTTAATCGCAGGTACCACAACTTGATTCGTAATGCATATGTCCATTTTTGAATCATTGATGATATATTCCAACCGTTCAGCTGGTAGCATGGGATCAAGCGGAACGTATGCACATCCAGCTTTAATGATTCCCAACATGCCGATTACCATCTCAATAGATCTGCTAACATGCAGGCCCACTTTATTAGAGCCATTTTCCATATAGTTTCTAAGCAATTTCGCAATCACATTTGACTTTTGATCTAATTCTGAATAGGTAATGGTCTTACCATTATCAGCAACGGCTAATTTGTTTGGATGCTTCTTAACGATTCTTTCCAAAATGGAGGTGATCGTCTCATTTTGATGTAAATCCGAAACCTCACCTTGCCACTCAAATAACAATTTATTCATTTGATTTTCGTCTAAATAATCCAAATGACAAATGGGCATATTTGTATTGTTACAAATTTGGAATAACCATTTTTCGAAACTCATCATGAGTCTTTCGATTGTTTCCCGTTTGAAAAGCTCATCGGAATACTCGAATTCAAGTATTAGGTCAAGAGAACCCTTTACTTTTATAGTTAGATCATAGTTTGAAAAAGGTATTTCGAATTGGTCTTGTTCAAGCGTGAAGAATGAATTGCTAAAATTCCCTTCGAAGCTTTCTTCCATAGCCAAAGCTGTTTGGAACAATGGGGATTGGCTTAGATGCCTGTCTGGATTAATGATTTCAACAATTTTTTCAAATGGAAAAGCCTGATGTTCCAATACATCCAAAATCACTTTGCGATTTCGGGTCAAGATTTCATGAAATGATTCCGTAACATCCACCGTTAACTTCAGTGGCAGCGTATTGACAAAGCACCCAACTGTCCGGGAAAATTCTTCTTGACCGCGGTTTGCGACGGTACTCCCAACAATGATTCGATTCTTCCCGGTATACTGACTTAAAAACACTTGATAGGCGGTCATCATAAAAGTATATAAAGTTGTGCCATTCTCCTTTAAAATCCTGTCTATCAATAAACGAAGTTCATCCGTTATAGGCATTTCCAGTCTGTCACCAGAATAAGAAGGTGATTTTGGACGCTGAAAGTCAAATGGAAGTTCTAATGCTTCTTCCTCCCGATCTAAATAACTTTCCCAAAACCTCCTCTGGCTTGGCGTACTTTCCCTGACCCACTCCTTATGCCAGACAGCATAATCTAAATATTGCATGTCCACAGGAGGAATATCACCAACCTTGCCCGTTTGAATCCTTTCATAAATCTCCATTAACTCCTCGAAAAAGGTTACAAACGATACTCCATCAAAAATGATATGGTGAAAATTGCATACTAAATAATACGTTTTTTCCTCAATTCGAAATAGCTTCATATTAAATAACCGATCATTTTCCAGATCAAAACATCTTTCCATTTCTTCAGTAAGATGAGAGGTGACCATTATATTACTGACTTCGGGGCCTACTTCCCGACAGTCTTCATAGGCTATTAAGTTACTGCTGTTTTTTGACAAGAATTGAAGTACTTGATGTTCTTCACCCTTAAAATTGGTTCGTAAAGTTTCATGGCGTTCAATCATGATATCTAATGCCTGTTGTAAGTCACCAATGTCCACTACGCCATTTAAAATGAATTTAAATGGCATATTATAGAGCATTTTCCTTTCATCGAGACTGTCAAACAGATACATTCGATCTTGATTATGAGAAAGCATCCCTTCCCTTTTTCCACGTTTATAAGGCTTATTGACCTCGTCTTCTCTCATGCTGAGAAGCATGTCCAGGAAACTTGCCAACTTTTCTATGTTCCATTGACTTGTAATGATTTCAGATGTTAATTGAATACCGAACTCCCGTTTTATCGAAGACAAAAACTCATCCTTTTTTTCATTTGTACTTAGTGATGCATTCATGTCCTCTAATAGTGATATTTTAAGAGGTTCGATGATAATTGAAATCATGTTTAATAGCCTATCTTCCGTTTCACTTATGATCCTGTTCATAGAACATCACCTCAATTCTTTTCCATTCAACTTAACTTATTAATATCGTCCAATTGTTTGATGAGTACAGATAGTTCCTGTATGGTTGATTGTTCGAACAACACTTTGATTGGCAATCTTACTCCCATGTTATTCTTCACCATTTGAATAAATTGCATAGCTAAAAGGGAATTCCCCCCTAAATCAAAGAAATTAGAATCTGTACCAATGGTTTCTTGTTCTAAGATCTCTTTCCAAAATCCAATAAGCTTTTCCTCAATTAACCTTTCCTTGACCGCAATAGTTGTCTCCATATATTTCCCCTCACTTAACTTTCATTTTTTCTAACATTCCGTTTAAGATTTGATTAAATATAGAAATGACTGATGTCCTTAACTTTAGATTGACCGCTGCCTCATTAAACTTAATTTGAACACTTGAACCAGGGTTAATGATGATGACGATTGGATAATGGGTGGTTTCCCGCCCTTCTTTCAAACTTACATTGATTTCACCAGTATTAGCTAGTTGCATGGGATAGTTTTCAAAAGCATATAATGAGTCAAATAAATGATCTTTCATATTAGCCCATTCATAAATTTCTGATAATGGTGTATTCTCATAGGCACTTAGTTCCAAAAATTCCTTTTGAACCTCATCCAGCAGTTCCATGTAGGTCTTCTCTTGGCTGATATTCTTTATAAACGGAACGGTATTGATAAATGGACCAACCATAACCTCAATATTTTGGACCGGGATATTCCTGCCTGATGTCACTACGCCGCAACATACATTATCCGTACCTTTTATTTCTTTTAAAGTAGCTAGCCAAATAGTTAGAAAGAAAGTATTCATGGTAATCTTGTATTCCTGACAGAATCGTTGAATGGAATCACTCAATTCCTCATCCAGTACTTTCAAGTAGCTATTCTCAATGTAACCCTCGCCTTCCAACATTCCCGTTAAACTAGGTACAGAACTTCGGACACCTTCCAGTTTCCCTGCCCAATAGTCCCGCAGCTCCTTATTACTCGTATAATCTTTCATATATTCAACATACTTTTTAAATGAGGTACTCAAAGATGATGACGGTGTTATTGAATGATAAGAGTCAAAAATGTCATTAATCACCATCGAATAACTCCAACCATCCATAATAATATGATGGAATGTCCATATTAATTGGTACTCATTTTCCGCAAGCTTAACGATCATGAAGCTATTCAACCTATTGTTCTCGATATCTATGATTTTGTATTGATCTGCTAACAACTTTTCCAGCTTCGCTTGATGATCGGTCATTTCTTCATATTTAATCTCGATATCCATGGAACTCATTAATAGTTGATAGAATATCCCTTTTCTACTTGAATATAATTTCGTTTTTAAAATGTCATGTTTCCCAGCTGCTGTCCCAATGGCATTCTTTAATTTTGCGACGTCCAGAACGCCTTTAATATCAAAAATGAGTTGTACTTTATACTGACTGCTCTCACTATCAAATAAACTATGATATAACATCCCTTTTTGCAAAGCAGTCAATTCATAAATATCAACAATTCCTGTTTCTTTGCTTAGTAGTTGGTTAAGTTCCTCTTCAGGCACATCCACTATTGGAAAGTCTTCCGGCCCGTACATCGAATTTTCCAATTTTGTCACTGCTTCCAACAATTCCAGCAAATTGTTTTGAACATAATTCTCAAAATCTTCTCTTACGAAATGTCTGTTGTAGTTTATTTTTATAGTTTGCTCTTCATTCACTACAAGTAATTCGATATCGATTTCATGCTCGGTATAGGAATTATGTTGAATATCATGTTCACTAAAAAAGATGACCTCCTTCGCAGCCAATTCATTGTTTTGATGAAATCTACCTAAATTATTAAAACTGATAAGTGGCTTATTTTGTTTCATTTGTGTCTCGCCACATAATTCGGTCATGATCCCATACTCAATCCCTTTATTAGGCAAGGCCCTTAACTTTTTCTTTGTACCTTTAATCGTGTTTGTAATGGATTCTTTATTTTCTAAATAAACCGGGCACATGGTCGTAAACCATCCCACTGTTCTGGATAAATCGACATCTGCGAATAATTCTTCGCGACCATGTCCCTCCAAAGTAAAATGAATATCTTTTTTATTAAAATAATTCCCGATTAGCATTGCAAAAATAGATAAGTATATTTCATCGATAGATGCTTTATGAGCTTTTGTCATTTCATTATAGATTTTGTTTGTAATTTCTTTATTCAGCTTCATATCAAATGATCTTCCATCGTATACATTCCCTGTTTTGACCAAGGCGTTTTCATACAGTGCATTATTCTCATTCAACCAGTACTCTTTAACGACTAAAGGAATACTATTTTTGTAATCATTAAGGTTATTTGCCCATTCCTTATATGATGTCGTTTTATTATCCAGTTTTAGTTCTTGATCGTTAATATCTTGAATATATAGCCGGTCAAAGTCTTCGATTAAGATTCTCCAGGAAACCCCATCAACAAGTAAATGATGAATGATCCAAATGATTCTATGCTCATTTTTGCCTGTATTGATGCATACAATTTTCATCAGCGGTCCGTTTGAAATGTTTATGCCCTCTTGTGCATCGATTCCGAGTTTAACAATTTCCTGTTCTTGTATGTCCTTATTCATGTTTGATAGATTTACGTAATTCAAAGTCCAATTTTCATTCGGATCCGTATTTTTTTCTATTTGTGAAAATGCTTCTTTGCTAGTGAACCTTGATCTCAGCCCATCATGATGTTTAACGATATGCGCCATGATCTTCATAAGCCTTTTCTCACTCAGTTGCGGGTAGCCCTTTAATGTTACGGATTGATTCCAATGATTATAATTATTTATTTGTTGAGAGAAAAACCAACTTTGAATAGGTGTAAATGATGCCTTTCCAAAAACGTCAGACTGATTTATCGTTAAATCCCCCGTCGATTCCACAACCTTTGCCAGCTCTTCGATACTTTGTTTTTCAAAGATATCTTTTGAAGTAATGAAAAGATTTTCTTTCTTGGCAAGTGAACAAATTTGAATGCTTAGGATGGAGTCTCCCCCACATTCGAAAAAGTTATCGCGGATGACTATTTCCTGATTATTCAGGACCTCTTTCCATATCTTTAGCAATTTTTGTTCCGTTTCATTAATGACACTTTTACTTTTAGTCTCTTCCGAGTTCGTTTTTGTATCCGGTAAGCTCTTCGTATCCACTTTGCCGTTAACGGTCAGCGGAAAAGACTCCATTTTAATGAAGTAAGAAGGAATCATATAATGAGGAAGATGATTCTTCATATAATCCCTGATATGATTTTCTTCCAGATCATTGTCTGAGATATAATAAGCAATGATAAATTTCTTCGATTTAGATTCATCTTTTATCGCGATAAAGCAATCCTTTATACCTGTACATTTGTTTAGAACAGCACTGATCTCACCAAGTTCGATACGATATCCCCGGATTTTCACTTGGTCATCCGCTCTTCCTGCAAATAGTAAATTTCCATCCTCGGTATACTTAACCAAATCTCCAGTTTTATAAAGCTTTTTTGAGGGATTGAACGGACTCGGAATAAAGCTTTCATCGTTCTTCACCGGATTATTTATATATCCTCTTGCAATTCCTTTTCCGCCGATATACAGCTCGCCTATTTGACCTTTAGGTGTAGGCTTCATCCTGGAATTCAACACGAACGCTTCTGCATTTAGAATTGGCTTACCAATGGGGATCACTGTATCATCACTTGGAAGTACCTTATATACAGTCGCTACCACAGTACCCTCCGTTGGCCCATAATTATTATATAAGTCAAAACTCAAACGATCAGGTTTCGTTTTTAAACGATCCCCACCTGTCAATATAGCTCTGATTGATTGCGGGAATTTCATTTCGTTGATAAATAATTGCTCTAGCAGTCCCGTTGAAAAAAATGCGAGTGTGACACTCTCCTTTTCTAACTTCTCCGAAAGGATCTCAACATCCAGTAAATCATAGTAATCCAGAATCAGGAGTTTATTCCCATTCGTTAGGTAAGGGAATGCCTCCCAAACAGAAGCGTCAAAAGATGTATTCGAAACCAGTAATGCTGCATCTTTTTCATCAACAGAATAATAATCGATATGCCAATCACAGAGGTTTGCCAATCCGCCATGTTCAATCATGACTCCTTTAGGTTTTCCCGTTGTTCCTGAAGTGTAGATGATATAGGCCAAATCATTATCCGATAGCTTTCTTGAATCGAATTCTTCACATTCACTTTCTCTTACTTTTAGTATGTCTTCGATCAATATTAGTTTTCCTTCATCACCGGGATACTTTGAAAGTCCTTCTTCATTACTTAAACAATATATGATTTGAGAATCCTCAATCATATGTTTCAGCCGCGACTCTGGCTGTGACGGGTCCAAAGGCACGTACCCTGCCCCAACTTTCATAACGGCTAAAATAGCCGTTACCATATTGATCGATCGATCCATAAAAATACCTATTCTATCTTCTGCACCTACATCGTTTCGGAATAATTTATGTGCCACCTGATTTGCCCGGGCATTTAACTCGCTATACGATACTTGATCATCTCCATGAACAATGGCAATATCATTGAAATTTGTACGTACTTTATTCTCAAACCTAGTTATTACATCTTCAAAATGTTGATCTTCCATTTCTTGTTTTACGTTACTTGTCCCCATTTCGATTAGTGATTGTAACTGTGCAGGCTCTAAATAGGTAATGTCCTTTAATTTCCTGCTTTCCTGGGCTGTAATCTCTTGCAGCCAATATTTGAAATTTTTAGCCATTCTTTGAATCGTCGTTTTATTGAATAATGATTTGTTGAATTCAAACGAAATGACTAATTCATCCTCATCAATTTCCTCTACCTGAACAACCAAATCAAATTTAGCTTTAAAGGTATTGATTTTTTTTGGTTTTAATTTGAAATCTTTATACGCCAGCTTTTCTTTTTGGTTATTCTGCAGAACAAATACTGTATCGAACAAAGGCGTATTTTCCATGGTTCTTTCTTCCGATGAATATTTTAAAATTTCTTTAGTAGGTAAATTTTGATGGTCAAAAACACCTGCAATATTTTTTATATTTTTTCTTAAAATCCCTTTAAATGAATCATCCTGAGATACCTTTATTTTAAAGGGCAAGGTGTTGACGAAATAACCTATCAATTGTTCTGTATCCACATGGTTTCTCTTCGCCAATGGACTTCCGACGACAACTTCCTCTTCATCAAAATAAACAGACAAAAAGGTTTGATAGGCTGTAAGTAAACTCATGAACAAAGTCGACTTCGTTTTTTTATGAAGACTTTCTAGATTGTGTTGAATATCTTTTGGTAACAAGAAGCTGATAATATCGGAAGTGCTTTTACCTTCTCCTGTTTTTTGATGATCATATTGTAATAAGGACTTTTGCTGTAATGCAGTTATTTCATTACTCCAGAACTCATTATCCTTGCCACTTATATAATTTGGTGAGTTTTTTTGCCATAAAGCATAATCTCCATATTGAATGGATTTGTTATTTATATCATTTTGTTCCCCATTCTCGATTTCCTCATAAATGGAAAACCAATCATTGATCATTAATGGAATCGACCAACCATCAAAAATAATATGATGGATATTACATATTAATTGATATTCACATTCATTTTTCTTCACTAACGCAATCCATAAGAGAGGACCATTACTTATATCGAATTGTCGTTCCGTTTCTTCATTCACCAAGTGATTTATTTTTTCTTCCTGTATGTCTAAAGGAATGTCCGAAACATCAATATAGTTAATACAATGGTTAATCGACTCATCAAAAACCAAGATGCCTTTTCCAGATTGTTCTCTTATGATACTTTTTAAAATTTGATGTTTATTGCTCAGCTTATCTAAAGATATCTCCAGTTTTCCTTTATTCACTTCACCTGATATTTCATAAGAAAAAACTATGTTATATAACGATTTATCTACATTGGTTTGGTGAATGAACCACAAATTTTCTTGTTCATATGTTAAAGGGTATGTATTCATGTCATTTATAGGTATATAATCTTGCTTTACCTCTTCTTTTTTACGGGTTTCTAAAACTTGGGATAATTTCGCAATCGTATCGTTATCCAAAAAAACTGAAGGAGCGATTTCGGTATTGAATTGATCTTTTATCTTGACAATTAATCTCATTATCGATAATGAGTTCATTCCACTTTCAAGTAATGACTGATTATTTTTTATAACCTCATTACCTATGATGCTAACAACCACTTCTCTTACTTTTTCACTTATTTTTTCATCTGCTGGACTCTTAATACTCGATGCAGTTTCACTGTCTTTTATAATGACTTTGGGTAATAATGCTTTGTCCAGTTTTCCGTTTACAGTTAAAGGGATGTTGTCTACCTTGATAAAAAAGCTTGGTATCATATAGGACGGTAATGAGCTTCCTACACTTTCCCTCAAATAATCAGCAGCTAATTCCTCATCAGCAACATAGTATAAAAATAAATGCTTATCATCATTAAACGCTGTATCTATTGTAACGACAGCATTCTTGATGTTTTTCAATTCATTGTACGAGCTCTCAATTTCCCCTAATTCAATCCTGAAACCCCTTAGCTGCACTTGCTCATCATTCCTGGAGATATATTGCAGATCCCCATCATCTAAAACTTTCACTACATCCCCTGACTTATAGTAGCGAACATTATCGATATAAGTAAATTTCATCTTATTCATCATGGCATTTTTATAGTAACCTAGCGAAACACCTTTTCCTGAAACGTATAACTCGCCCTCTTCATCTCCAATTACTTCTTCTCCATTTTGATTCATTACTTTAAATCCAAGATGAGGCAGGACTTTTCCGATATTAGTGATTCCTTTTTCAACATCACTTTTAGCGATTTCTTTGTATGTTACATGAACGGTGGTTTCAGTTATTCCATACATATTTATTAGCTTTGGCAGCCTGCCGTTTTCTGGCGAAAACCACTGCGCCAATTTTTTGAAGTTTAATGCTTCCCCTCCAAATATAATGTATTTTAAACTCAATTCATTTTGACGATTTATGAGCTCTCCACTCACCTCGAAGAAAGCACTTGGCGTACAATTAAAAACGGTTGTTTGAGTACTTACCATTAAATCAACAAAAGATATTGGATTTCTGCTTTCTTCAAATGAAACCATTACGACTTCTCCGCCATAAATCCAAGCTCCCCACATCTCCCAAACGGAAAAGTCAAATGCGTAGGAATGGAAAAATGTCCATTTATCTTTATTACTAAACTCGAACAAACCCTCGCAACCTAAAAACAAGTTCATGACATTTTCATGTGAAACACAAACTCCTTTAGGCTTGCCGGTTGAGCCCGATGTAAAAATGATATAAGCTGGATCCTTTGGGTCAATTAAGGTATGTAAATTATCACCTGTCATATCTTTAGAATTCTCTACCACCTCATCAATGGTTAAATGCCCACAATCAATATCGTCAAGCTGACCTTTATCCCCTATTAATAACTTCAATTCCGAATTCCTTATTATATGCTTTACTCTTTCATCCGGACTTTTAGGGTCGATAGGTACATAGGTAACACCCAATTTAAGGAGTGCTATGATTAAAAATAAAACATACTCGGACTTTTCAATATAGATTCCGACATTGTCTCCTATATTTATCCCTTGATCCTTTATATACATCGCCATTTTATTTGCCAAAATATTTGTTTCTTTATATGAAAAGTGCATATCTTTATTTCTTACTGCAATATTGTCCTCATATTTCCTAACACTTGCCTCAAATAAATTCACTAAAGAATCCATATTCATCATTTTCCCCCATCATTTTAAATATGTGCCTGATGCGACCGTCAACATATGAAAAACTAAAGAAATTAAAGCTATGAAAATCGTTATGATTAATGCTTTTTTTCTCTTAATGAGTGCTAATTTTTCTAAGCTATAGCTGAATAAAATTAAACTGACAATATAAAACAATTCAAACTCAGCCATGAATGTGTGAAGAATTGAAGTTTTATCATGCACGAGTAAGGATAAACTAGTAAATGTCGTTTCCTTGCTCTTAACCAATAATGCGATTATTGCATTAACACCAGATCCAACTACAATGCATATCCCTGCATTAATGACAGCTTGACAAATCCCTTTTATATTTACCGATCTTTCTTTTGAGAATAAAAATAATAGGCATACAATTATTATTTGAATAATAAATGTAACCAATAATCCAAGAGCTCCCATAACAATTGTGTTTATGGCAAAACTCATGACCCCTATCTCTGAAATGGACATGCCATTTAATACATTCATCCCTTTTTGATCTGCAGAATATAACAAAAGCGTCGTCTCGATACCTGCAATTAAACTGAGGATCAATAACGAAATGATTAACTTATGTACTCTTTCCTCTTTTTTAAATAGATATTGTACTAGTTTGTTATTTTTAAATTCAGCATTTGCTTCCACTTTTAACTCCATTGGTATTCCCCCTCAATTTATTTCCTGGAATTTATTAGAAAATAAACTCCTTCACTTTCCTTAATCTTTTTTTGTCGGATTCCGTTAAATGCCTCCAAAAAGTCAGAGTCAGTTTTCGTTTTAGCTTCAATATCGATTCCCATTGGATGCAGTTGATCAAAAATCAAGATTCCAAAAGTTTTATCTGTATGAGTGATGGAAATACCGATGTTCATTGGTAAAAGACAAGTTATTAACAATTACCGGCTGTCCAAATTCTCCTTTCAACAGGGATATATTCTTTATTTCATCCAAACCTATATCTAAAAATTCATAATTGCTTTTTTTCACAAACAAACTTTTCTTTGCTTCGATGATTTTTTGGGGCCAGCTTGCAAATTAAATAATTCCATTCTTTTCGTTGAAAATATCATCAATTTATAGTCCAAATTGACTGAATCCGCTTCATAAAACTTTATCTAAGTTTTGAAAATTTTTTTCTTATTCATAAAATATTCAATCAATTATAATGACTCTCCTCCAAATTACATCCATTTTTATCCTGTAAAATTTCTTTTTTAAAACAAATATTTCATTTTCTAGGTTAATTATTGCCTATTATCATTATCGATAACACTTTATCACAACAATTTTGTCGAGTCCATTAAAAATTTGTAAATTATCTACATTAAATAATAACTTTACCAATTTACCTAATATTAATTTATTTAAATATTTTTATAAAAATATAAAAATTTTTAATTGGCCACCTTTATTTCTCCAATAAAAAAAGCCGTATTTTATTTTTCACTATAATTGTGAAAAATAAAAAATGGCTTTATATACTGTTCATTCATTTATGGTTGTTTCGTGAAAATATGCATTGCCTTTTTTAATATCTCATTCTCCTCCTGTAAGTCTTTGATTATTTTATCCTTTTCCTCTTTCAGACTTAGCCCTGTAAAACCATTACGGGAATCCTCCAAGCCCTGTTCATTTGTTTCTTTATAATTATTGATCCAATTTCTTAATGTAGGTATCGAGATATTGAGCTCTTCGGCCAATTCTCTAGGTTTTCTGCCTTCTTCCAATACTAATCGAGCAGCATAAATTTTAAAATCTTTATCATGGTGCTTCCCCATAATAAGACACTCCTTTTTTAAATTTATTTAGTGCCGATTTTCTGTACATCCTTTATCAACGAAAAAAATTTTTCTAATATAAAGACTTTCATAAATATAGTTTCAACCTATTAACCAAAACGGAATTGATTACTATTACGATCATTAAAATTATGAGAGCTCCCATAATTGGCTGGACACTGAACCAGACCAAGCCAAAATGAATGAGTGCAACCATGATTAAAAATGGAAATCCATAAAGTAGGCTTATTAATACATTGGGGTTTGATTTAATTGCAGCTGATGGGTTCTCCCATTCTATACTTGGGTTTTTCATATCATATATGGGTGTTAGAAGATTATAGCAAACCACTAAACAAGAAATAATTAACAACATGACTGCACTTTCCAATTCCCAATGGCCAAATAGAGCAAATATTAAAAAGCTGATCACTACGGCTATAATACTGATAATTGATGAAAATATCACTTTAGAAAAATAAACATATCTTTCATTAAAAGGGGCACTTTTCAGTAAATAATGATATTTCCCTTCTCTTGAATATGGGGTTCCGCTTATATTATTTATACAACTCAAAAAGAGGACAGAATATGAAAAGTATTTATCAAAGACTCCTTCTTTCGTTATATCCAAATAATTTGGAAACACTTCCTTCTGTATCAACAATAGCATTACTAGTGAAAAGATTGGCGGTAATAAAAGACCTAAAACTATTTGCATCTTAAAATATGCTTCAGACTTAATGATCCATATCTCTCTTTGTAAATAGTTACTCCATTGATTTTTGGAGATATTGACCTTTGAGTTTTTCATATTCATTTTATTATTTTCCAATAACCCGTTTTTAAAATAATTAACAGAAATGTTTTCTATAATGAATGTATATAATAGGAAACTGATTAATATTGTCGAAATATAGATAACAAGAAAATGAGCAGTTATTTCATTTGATACAAATGCATCTAGTATCCAATTAATCACTGGAATCATATTTGCGGTTTCAAACATATGTTTCATTATGAATTCCAACGAGTTTTTTAACCCTTCAATAGAATTCAAATCAATTTCCGAAATGACCTTTGATATAGCAATTGATGATTTTCCAGCAAAATAAACAATGGAAATAATCAAAAGCATTAGGATGACAGCAATGTTCACCATTAAATATGCTACTTTATTTTTGAATTTATAATAATACCTATTAATGCACGACAGAATGAATAGGAGGATTAATGCCGTTAATCCATTTACAATGGGTAAAAATATAAATAATTTAATCGCTTCCATAAACTTATGTCCGACTATCAAGAATCCCATGGTCGGCACTTGGATTACCATCGATAAGATGATAGGTACCCATAAGCTACTTAGTACCTTAGCCTTTGATATCTCCTTATAGGTCAGTGGCAGCGGAGCCAATACTTTAAATTCATAATAAGCAAAAATTTGCGATGTGGATAAATAGCAAACCAATGCAAAGACGAGAATGCTCGAAATGGTTAAATTGTAAAACAGGAAGACCTGGGTATCCCCAAGAAAATAAACAAAGGCATTTACGACAGTTAGCTGCAAAAACATATAAAAAACGGCTATTATCAAAACAGCCTGCAGCATTGTCTGCTTTGGCATTTTATAGAAGGAAGAAACGAAAAATCTAGTTAATTGAAGTTTTTCCTTCATATACCTGAGCCTCCATAAAGGTAGATTCTAAAGAACTTTCACCTATTATATTTTTTATTTCATCATGCAGGATGATTTTACCCTCTTTTAAAATAGCCACTGTATTACAAATTTTTTCTGCCACATCTAACAGATGTGTCGAGAAAAACACTGTACCGCCCATTTCAACATATTGTTTGATTAACCCCTTAAAAACTAAAACGGCGTTTGGATCTAATCCATTTAACGGTTCATCCATAATGATGATCGGGGGATTAATGGTAAAAGCCGCTATCAGGGATACCTTATGCATCATCCCATAAGAATAGCTTCCCATTGGCTTTTTAATGGAATCCTGCATCCCAAACCGATTGATATATTTCCCCAAACGTTCTTTGTCATCATTCCCATATAGGTTCATCAAGAACCGAATCCAATCAAACCCCGAAACATTTTTAAATACATTGATAGTATCAGGAATGAAGAAAAATTGTTTTTTAAATTCTATGCCGTCTTCCTTGGTCAGGCCATTTATTTCAACCCTTCCATTTTCATAATCCAATATGCCCGTAATAATATTCAGCGTAGTTGTTTTTCCTGCACCATTCGCACCTATAAAACCCAAAATTTCCCCTTTTTTGATTTTTAGATTTACACCATTCAATATCTTCTTTGTTGAGTAGCTTTTCTCTAAATCTGTGATGCTTAACAATGTTATCATCCTCCAATCACTTCATGAATAACACATTTCCTCCCAAACTTATTCGTTATTGAATTTCTTTTTTGAAATCCATATGTTCGTTACTAATATCGTTAGCGCCGTCAACGCAAGTGCGGCTAATGCACCCCAAATCGCCTGTGTATTGACTGTACCTAAAATCAGTACTTCCATGGCATGTTTACTCATGCTTGCTGGATTCAAATTGTCCATAACCGGATTTAAACCAACAATGATTCTGCAGCCGAGGAGAAATACAATCGAAATTATTGCAATAATACCCTGACTATTAAAAATGGTACTGATCATCGTCGTGAATGAAACGATAAATAGAATCCACAGCAGATAGAACAACAAAGCTATTATTAAATCCACAAAATCAACACTCGTAAACAAAAAAACTACATACAGATATGAAACCAAGTATCCTAATGCTACACTGCAGGCAACAAATAGATAGTTGGAAATGATTTTCCCGCTTATATAAGATACAACCGTCACGGGCCTTGTAAGAATGAAAGCCAGCATACCATTTGCTTTATCAGATTGTACGACCCCCATCATGGAAACGATGATGATCATGACCCCCAGCTGATCAAATTGGGACCCTAATGTACTTGCAAGAACTTCGCCGCCTTTTTGGGCAGCCATGCTTGGATCAATCGTGATTCCTTGGCCCCCACCCAGTGCCTCTAATATTGAAGGTAAGTAATAGCTTACAACTGGTTGAGTTATTCCTAAAAATATAAATACAAGTGGCAGCCAAATCACTTTAAATTCACGTACCATCTGAACAAATTCCTTTTTCGCTAAAACGGTAAAATTATTCATTTTTCCACCACCAATTTTAAGAATATCTCTTCCAATGTATCGTTATCTATTTCAAACCTTACAAGATCAACATTATGCTCAAGAGCACTCGCGAGTAACATGTTCTTGTTCGATTCAATATTTTCCACTTCTATCTTTAATTTATTTCCCGTTACCTCTACACCTTTTACAAAGTTCATGCTTTTAACGTTTTCAATCCATTTTTGACTTTTAGAGGTTATATCGACATTAATTTTATTTCCGCTATTCCTGTTTAATAATTCTGACATTGTTGTATCTTCGATTTTTTTACCACTCTTTATAATGACAAATCTCTCACATATTTCTTCTGCATCGCTTAATATATGTGTCGATATTAAAATTGTCGTATCTTTCTTTATTTCTTTTATTATATTTAACACTTCTCTCCGGCCGATTGGATCTAATGCCGAAACTGGTTCATCCATGACAATCAATGCTGGTTTATGTAACAACGCTTGTGCAATTCCAAGCCTCTGTTTCATTCCGCCTGAAAAAGTCCTCACCTTCGAATTCTCTTCCCCGCTCAAACCTACTTTCGACATTATCTCTGGAATGCCCCTTAATAATTCTTCCTTCTTGATGCCTGAGAGCTGCCCCATGAAAGTTAGTGTTTCTTTGGCAGTCATCCATTGAAAGAAGTTTGGGTATTGCGGTAAGTAGCCTATTTCCTTTTTCATTTTTGAAATTTTCTTACCATCAAGCAATACCTCTCCCATACTTGGATCTATAATATCTGCAATCACTTTTATTAGTGTCGATTTACCAGCCCCATTTGGCCCGATCAATCCAACACATTCCCCTGATTGCAGTTCCATTGAAAAATTATTGACCGCTGTTTTTTCTTTGAATTTTTTTGTAACATTTCTAATTTCTAATTTCATATTCTGTCACTGTCCTTTCTACCAATAACGAAGTACAGAATTGGACCAATAGTATTTGCAAAAATAATGATGAGTGTCCACAATAAAACATTTTTTCTCGTCTTTCGATGTCTGTATAAATCAATCAATGCTATAAGGACTAAAATCAATCCAATAACAATTACCGGTAAAATAATCGGCAGAATAGACATGAAATCAATATCTTTCAATTCGTTCCATCCATAATGCAATTCCATATATAATCACTCCTTTAATAACGAAATAATGTTATCATTATCAATAATGATAACATGTAAACTGGAATATTGCACCTATTTTTTTCTTTATAAAATATTGTTTTAGTTTTTATTGTTATTTATAATGATAATATTATCATTATAAATAACAATAAAAAATATAATGATATTTTTAACGCTTATTCGTGTAAATCCTCTATGCTTTATTGCATGGAGAGATTAGCTTTTAACAATTGAAAATATTTAAAAATGGCTTTTTATTTACTTCGAAAAAATATTTCGGTAATATTATTTTTCCAAATGTGTCATTTTCGTAAATGAAAATGATTCCAACATTACAATATATGATTAAATAAACTTATTATTCATGACCTATAAGGAAAGAGAACTGCTGAAACATCAAAATTGATTAACATTATCCAGTTATTAATTTCTAATGTAAGGAGAATACGATGATTAATAAAGCTGAAATTTTAATGCACCCTGTAAGAATAAAGATTTCTCAAGCTTTAATGAGAAACAGGGAAAATGGTTTAACACCATTAGAAATGTTAAAAATCATTAAAGATGTACCACAAGCAACATTATATAGACATATACAGGTTTTGTTGGATTCAGGGGTCATTCGCATTGTAAAAGAGAAAAAAGTGAGATCCGTTTCCGAAAAATACTATGTTTTAAATGAAGAAGAAGCGCGACTTAGCGGGGAAGAATGGAAAAAATCTTCAAATGAGAAAAAACTGAACTTTTTTTCTTATTATCAATTATCCCTTATGACTCAATATCAGAACTATCTTACTAAATTAGAAGAAAGAGACTGCTCAGAAGATGGGTCAACCTTTTCACTTTTAGAACTAAAGCTTGATGATGAAAGTTTTATTAACTTTCAAAATGAATTGAACGATTTAATGTTGAAATACTACAAAGCTACGGATCAAAGTGCTAAACAGGACTCTCCAATACGAACCATCGGCGTTACAATTATTCCAGAATCATAAACAAGTGAAAAAGGCTGTTCCAAAACCATGGTACCATAAACCATAAAAAATATAGAAAAAAACGTTAAAAACATATCTATATATTCACAAGCAATAGGTCCCAATCTCTTTTGGAACAGCCCCTTCATAATGGAAGAAACTCCAATAAAAAAAGTTTACCACCAAGTTTTTATTATTTGCTTTGAGGACATCAAAATGAGTATACCCGATGTCAGCTGCAAGAGGGTCACTCATCAACTATCAATTTTTCCCCAAAGCTTCCTTGATACTGCCGTATACTTCGTCCCAAAGGTGTTTATCTTCAGAAAAAGCCACTGTTATCTTTTTAAAAACTTCTTTTTGCTCTGCCTCAAAACTTTCATCATCCTTAGCAGGCAGGTCAGATCTCAACTCCATTACGTACTCTTGCACTTTTGGTGCGCGAGGTCCCCAAACCGCTTTTTCTTCACCATTCCTATCAATGAATATAAAGATTGGAATAGAACGCGCTGTTCCATTCGTTAAGTATTGATCGATCAGCTCAAGATTTTGATCTCGTAAAACCATGCGAGTATCAATATTTGCCGCTTCAGATATATTCAGCAGAATAGGTATATTCATCATTGCATCTCCGCACCAGTCTTCAGTAATGACAATTGCTCGAAGTTCCTTCGATTTTAATTCATTAAAAAAAACTTGATCCGCTTCAGTAATGGAAAAACGCTCCTGAATCGATTGTAAGTTTTCTTTATGGACTTTCATCGAAGATATAAATTCTTTAGCCGGAATCCCCTTTTCAAACCATTCATTCAGTGTCGTCATACTATTTCTCCTATCTATTTTTAAGTTAAAAGTACCATAAACCACTTATTATTTCATTGTTTCAGCCCTAAAATTACAAATGGTAAATTAAATCCATGTTTTCATTCCCGTGTAAAGGGAAAACTCTAAATACATTCAATAGCTTACTAACTATTTTATATTCATTAGAACATTGTTTTCTAGTTTAGGAGATGAAATTTGTGGAAGGTTTTCTCTTTGCGCTACTCCCTGCATTGACATGGGGCAGCTTAGTGCTTGTTTCCGAAAAACTTGGAGGCAACTCTTATAATCAAACACTTGGCATTACAATCGGTTCATTACTGTTTGCCATCTTGATGTCTATCATCAATCCACCGGAATGGAGCAGTCTAGTCTGGATTGTCGGCATCATATCCGGAATAGGGTGGGCATTCGGGCAATTATTTCAATTTAATAGCGTCAAGGAAATCGGAGTATCTAAAACCGTTCCAATCTCAACCGGACTGCAAATCCTGGGAAATACATTTTTTGCCGTTATCATTTTCAGGGAATGGAATGACAAAATTACAATCATCATCGGCATAGCTGCAATCATCTGCTTGATTACGGGTGTCTTGCTGACAAGCTATGGCGACGGTGTAAACAAAAAAGAAGGAAGCATGAAAAAAGGGATTTTTTATCTTTCCATTTCAACGTTGGGTTATGTTACATATGTCATTGTTGTCAGATGGAATGAAGTTGACGGATGGTCGGCCATCCTGCCACAAGCAATTGGCATGTTCCTAGCTGCCCTGCTCCTTTCCATCAAACATAAACCGTTTAATAAGTATGCCGGAAGAAATATTCTAACCGGAATGATGTGGGCAGTGGGTAATATCGGTCTCCTGCTCGCTAATCCAAAGGTTGGCGTTGCCATTGCATTCTCATTTTCCCAAATGGGAATCGTCATTTCCACTTTAGGAGGCATCTTTCTTTTAGGAGAGAGAAAATCCAAAAAGCAGATGGCCTTCGTCATCATCGGATGTGTACTCGTAATTGCTGGTGGAATCATGATTGGCTTTACAAAAGAATAGTAAAAGGAGCGATAAATGATGTATGAAGATTTAGAGAAAAAAGTAGTCGTGATCACTGGGGCGGCAAAAGGGTTAGGTAAAGCCATGGCCGAAAGGTTCGGTAAAGAAAAAGCACATGTCGTATTAAATTATCACACTGAAAATGGCGACCATAAGGAAATCATTAAAACGATTGAAGCAGCAGGCGGGAAAGCCGCAGCCATTCAAGGCGACGTTTCAAAGGAAGCAGATGTAAAGAAATTACTTTCATTTGCTATCGACACTTTCGGTACCATCGACATCATGATCAACAATGCAGGCATTGAAAATGAAGTCCCGAGCGAAAAGCTGACGCTTGAGGATTGGCAGAAAGTCATCGATGTAAATCTTACGGGTATGTTCCTCGCAAGCAGGGAAGCTATCAATTATATGCTCGATCATGGTATCAAGGGCAATATCATTAATATGTCTTCCGTTCATGACCGGATTCCATGGCCTCATTTTGTCCATTATGCAGCAAGTAAGGGCGGAGTGAAGATGATGACAGAAACCCTTGCACTTGAATATGCTCCTAAAGGGATACGGATAAATAACATTTCCCCCGGCGCAATCGACACACCCATCAATGCAGAGAAGTTCAATGACCCAAAATCTAAACAAGAAGTCATCGACCTGATACCGATGGGATATATCGGTAAACCGGAACAGATTGCCGCTTGTGCTGCCTGGCTAGCCTCAGCTGAATCAAGCTACGTAACGGGCATGACCTTATATGCTGATGGCGGAATGACCAAATATCCAGGATTCCAAGCAGGAAAAGGCTAAAGTTTTTCTGTTTTAGGTAGCTGTTGAAATTTCCCTTTTATAACAAGAAAAAGTCATGTATATGGATAGTAGAAAAGAATTTATTTTTCCATTAATACATCATTTGTTGCTGAAATAAATTTAAAGCGTAAATTGGGGTTTTCCATTTTCCATAGAGGAAGAGCAAATGGAATAAAGTATTGCGATGTAATGATATTAGCCCCTATCTTTATTTCCTCCAGTTCGCTTCCTGTTTTCAACTGTTTTTTCCCCTGTTGAAAGGTGCGAATAATTTGATCCGCAAATGGAATGAAGGCTTTCCCTTTTTCGGTTAAAATAATCCCTCTCCCTTGCCTCTCAAATAGTACTGAATCGAGTTCACTCTCAAGTGTCTTAATTCTTGCCGAAACCGTTGGCTGTGATAAAAACATTGCCTCTGCGGCTTTATGAAAACTATTAAGGTGAACAACATACATAAAAGCTTCAATATGGTCAATATTCATCTTCCCAACTCCTTTTTCCAAAATGAACGCAAAAAGCTCCTGTTCGCTTATCGCGTTCAGGAGCTTTTGGTTGTCCAATCAGCTCATCCTATTATAATAATTCTTTCACCGATTTTAATCCTATAAAACCAATAAGTAAAGGTGTAATTTAATTAACTGAACAATCAACAAGTCACGATATATTTATTGCGATTCATACAACATGGTATTCAAGGAACCTAATACTATTTATGCAGGTAGAGGATTCTAAGTAAATAAAACTAATAGTTCCATTCTCTTTTTGCCCGATTTTAAAAACTAAAGCTTCATGGATTTGGATGGTCACTTGATCATTTATTGTCCACAAGTTATGCACAGAATCCTTATCTATTCTTTGTTCGTCAATCTTTTTTGGACGTTTCGGGACTTTTCCAAGCGGTCCACTTTTTAGGAAATTGATGGACCATCATGTATATGTTATATTTTTTCTCCTTATAAAAGAAAAGAAGGGTCAACCTAATGTAGGGAATTCCAATAATGACATAAGGAAAGAAACTACATGCCTCAACAATAAATTGATAACAATCAATTAAATCAGGGAAAAGCAAACGTTACCTTACGCAAACCTTACTTTCATAAACATGATTTTGGGGATTACCTCAATTAATATACACAAACCTAAATAATAGAGTACCCATATTGAGGAATAAGCCTTTTAATAACAAATGATTTTGATGCTTCCATTCAACCCCACCTTTTTAATGGCGGTATGCTTTGAGGGAATCTAAACGTATTGTATGGATCATAGGTCGTTTTCACTTCTCGAAGCCGTTTGAAATTTTCTCCATAGTACGCAGTTGGCCAATCTTTGATGAGGGTATCCGGCCAATTCACATAGTCACCGGTCGTATACGGAGACAAGGCGTACTTAAGTTCCTTGATCCAATGAATGTTATGCCGCTCTTCTTCTGGATTAGTCCATGTAGCCAAATACTCCTGGGCGATTAAAGCATCCCGATAATAAAATGCCGTTTCCGTTGGTTCCGCACGGCCAGCCGCTCCTCCAAGGGATTGATGCCAAATGGCTGCATTTTCATTTGGAGCGTTTTCCAGAAAATGCTTCATCGTCAAGATTGCTCGCTGAGGAAAAGTTTTTTCAATGAAAGAACCTGACCTCTTACGATGGGCCGGTCGATTTCCACTCGGATCATTAAAGAATCTTACGGCTTCAATGTACGGGACTTCCTTTATCATGACATTTGTTGGTGAACCAGTTTTCGTCAAAGGTTTTAGAAGCTGCTTTAACCTATGTGACGTTCCAACAAATTCACCTTGAGCGATAATTTGGTTTACTTCCTTTGCCTTGAATTCAATTTCAGAAGTTAGACATTCATCAGCTTGAGGGGCCCAATCCTGCCAGGCATTAAACACCGCTTCGAAATCTTTCCACCCCCATGTGACGGAGAAAACCGATACCCTTGATACAGGGTGTACCCTGAAAGTAAGAGAAGTGACTATGCCAAAGTTTCCCCCTCCACCCCCGCAGCATGCCCAAAATAAATCACTATTAATTTTCCTATTTGCTTTAATGAGTTTGGCGCCCATCTTTCCACACGCCCTTACCATTTCTATTTCAACCAGATTGTCACAAGTAAGTCCAAAGCGCCTCGTTAACATCCCTATACCACCGCCAAGCGTAAGACCTACAAGACCTACACCGCTTTCGGTCCCAGCCGGAATCGTCGTTCCATACTTCCATAGCTTATTATATACTTGCCCTAAATCAGCTCCGGCTTCAATTTTTGCGATCATTTTTTCACGATTGACCTTGATCTTATACATTTCACTAATATCAATGATTAGACCGCCGTTCACTAATGAAAAGTTTTCATAACTATGCCTGCCGCTCCTAACCCGGAAAGGTGTATGATTTTCCCGGGCCCACTTCAGTGAATTCAACACATCATTGGTATTTTGACAAAACACAATGACCTTTGGGAATTTAGGAAAACTTAAGTTATTATTTATCCTGGCATGCTCATACTCGGCATCATTAGGTGTAACGATACGCCCGGTAAGCTTTGTTCTTTCCAAAATATAAACCCCTTTCTCAGATGATGTAGAGAATTATATATACTATGAAATTCTTTAGGAAAAGACACATTCTATAGGTGGAAGTGATTTAAAAACAATCCAATTCATACTTTTACCTCAACCTCCGCACTAAAAAGTAGGATATTTAGTTTTTCTATATGATAGAGCATACTTATCTCGCAAGATTTCATTATTTACTTGTGAATTCCACCAATTTACTCGCAAAGACTAAAAAACCCTTAAAACAAAATAACGTTACAATCGCCAGCACTTATTTTAAAATAAATAAAAAAACATGGTCATAAAATAACCATGTTTTCTTTATACTCATATAACTGTGTCTGCACAAAAAGTTATTTATTGATAAATTCTTTGTTGATTTTTTCAGCTTCATCCATGTATTCCGTTTTAATGCCGCTCTTAACTCCCCACCAAAAGAAGCCAAGTGCCAGACATGTAATGACCACCATATCCCAGCCAAATGTAAGAATATTTTTTCCGCCGAACTTCTCACTTCCAATATAAGAAATCAAAATCATACAACCTAAGTAAAGAAGCATCCAAACACCTGATAAAAATTGTTTTTTGAATCCATTCCATTTATTTTTAGCTTGATAATAAAAGTAAATAGGCAGTCCAATGGCAATGATGAAAGCGACTTCTCCTGTTAATGGCCAACGCGCCCAGTATAAAGTAAGCGATGCAAAAACAAATCCGCAAGGTGCAATAATAGAGGCACCTTTTAAGTGAAATGGACGGTTAAAATGTGAAGCGGTACGTCTTAATGTTGCCAATGCAACTGGCCCCATGATATACGAAATAAGTGTGGCAACTGAAATCACTTCTGCAAGTACGCCCCATCCGCGGAATAAAAATAAAAAGATAAAACATACACCTAAGTTTAATAACATCGCTGGACGCGGAACACCATAAAGTGGATGTAATGTACCAAAGATCCTCGGTAAGTACCCATTTTTCTGCATTCCATAAAGCATTCGCGAAGTTGTAGCTGTATAAGTGGCACCTGAACCAGACGGTGAAACAAACGCATCTACAAACAATACAATCGCTAACCAGTTAAGGCTTAGAGCAATTGCCAAATCTGCAAAAGGTGAATTAAAATTCAGATGACTCCATCCGTTCACGATCATTGACGGATCGACTACACCGATAAACACAACTTGTAACATAACGTATATAAAACCTGCAATTAGAATAGAGCCAATAACAGCAATAGGTATAGACTTATTCGGTGACTTCGCTTCACCTGCCATATTAACGGGACTTTGAAATCCGTTAAACGCAAACACTATACCAGAAGTAGCTACTGCTGTTAAAACGCTTGCCCAGCCATATGGTGCGATACCCTGAGAACTTGTAAAGTTTTCACCATGAAATCCAGCAAAAAATAACGATCCTGCCATTACACCTGGAACAATTAATTTAAAAATGGTAATAAATGAATTTGCCTTAGCAAAAAGGTTGACTGTCCAATAGTTGACGAAGAAATAGAACAATAGTAGTAAAGAAGCTATGAATAATCCTTTGGTCGTTAAGATATTGTTATCAACTAAAGAATGAGACCATCTGGCCCATTCCCAAGGCCACGTACTCATATATTGTACTGAAGCAATGGCCTCAACGGTAATAGTCGAAGCGATAGATATCCAGTTCGCCCACGCAGCTAAAAATCCAATAAAAGAGCCATGCGAATATTGAGGATACTTAACCATGCCTCCAGCTTCAGGAAACATTGCCCCAAGCTCTGCGTAAGATAATGCAATAAATAAAATTACCACCATACCGATAATCCAAGAAAAAATAGCTGCTGGTCCAGCAATCTGGGCAGCTTTCCACGCTCCGAACAACCAACCTGAGCCGATAATAGAACCAATACCTGTCATAGTTAAAGCAAAGGTCCCCATCTTTCTATGCATATTACTCATCTCTACCTACACCTCTTCCTAGGAAAATAAAAAACACTTGATCTATAAATCAAGTGTTTGCCCAGGCGCGCGGCTTATACTCTATATGCTCCCCCATGGTACTCCATGTTGCGCCAGTTACATATAGGAAAATAGTTTTTTTAAGTATATAAGATTATTTTAAATTCCACAACACTAAAAAAATATTTATATTTTTTAAATATTACCATTGATTTTTCGGAATTACCTATCAATATTCTTTTGAATTTGAAAAAATTAGGTGAATAAAGTCTCAAAAAACAAACATTCGATTTTTAGAACATATGTTAAAACCTATAATCATTCCCCTAAAACATTATACTTAAAAACCTTAAATAGCCTATATGTGCAAAAATGAACCGTTCATTTTTTACAAATTATATCCCAAAACCATTTACATAGAATTCATGCACTAGTTAGGAAAATCTTATTTTCTGCCAAAGGAAATACTTGAAATACTCCATATCTTTATTAAGAATTTTTTCTACAATAACCAAAAAAAGTCATGCACAAGTTGGGAAAAAGCCTGAGGGATGAAGATTTCTCTTTATCTCTCTTTGTTTTATCCACAATTTATGCACAACTTTAATTAGTGTCTATTATATTTATACTAAGGGGAAACACACTCGGCAAAGCTCGAGTCATGTACGTAGATTAAACAAGATGATCTCCCAAAATCCTTATTATAGAAAAACTCGTATCACTCATCTTTTTATCAAAATGGCACGAGACTTCTTAACTGGAAATCTCATCATCGGATTTAGCATCCAATGGTATTCGTTTATCCATTTTCAGCATGTAATAACTTACTACGACCAATGCTAGGAAAACAATCCCGACAACCAAGGAAATCCTGGTACTTGGATTGATCCACATACCCACCAGCACCATCAGTAAAAAGGCAATTGTCGCATAATTACTGTAAGGGGCAAACGGCATTTTGAACGGATGTTTCTCCATTTCAGCGGCATTTACCTTTCTGAATTTAAGCTCACTGATAAGTATGACAAACCATGGAATCATTCCGGGTAAAACACTCGCACTGTACACATAAAGGAATAATTCCGGCGGTGCAAGGTAATTCAGGACAACCCCGATACCCAATCCTAATAGTACAGCGATCGTACAATATGCCGGCACTCCACTTTTAGATACTTTTGCAAAGATTTTAGGAGCTTGGCCATTCAATGCCAGTGTGTAAAGCATACGCCCTGCACTGAAGATCCCACTGTTGCATCCGGACATTGCCGCAGTGATTACGACAAAGTTAATGATGCCTGCAGCTGCTGTGATACCGATTTTAGCAAAGGTTGAAACGAATGGACTTCCGATGTCATCTAGTTTATCCCATGGATAAACCGTCACGATGACGAATATAGCGCCAATGTAGAAAATTAAAATGCGCCATATGATTGATTGGATCGCTTTTGTTACGGTCTTCGTTGGATTCTTCGCTTCTCCGGCCGCGATGCCGATGAGCTCAACCCCTTGATAGGAAGCCACGACAAGGGAAAGCGCAAAGAAGAATCCTGTCCAGCCTCCCGTAAAGAAGCCGCCATTTGCCCAAAGATTCGATAATCCAATTGCGTCTCCGCCATTCCCTATTCCAAAGAAAATAAGGCCAAGGCCGGCAATGATCATCAATACAATCGTTATTATTTTTATAAGCGCAAACCAAAATTCAAATTCCCCGAAAGATTTTACGGAAATGAGGTTGGCTGCCCCCAAGATGATCATGGCGACCACACCTGGTATCCAAGCTGGTAACTCCGGGAACCAATACTGCATATACATTCCAACGGCGATGATTTCGGACATTCCTACGATTACCCATTGAAACCAATTGCTCCAAGCAGTCATATAACCTGCTAAAGGATGTATATAGCTGCTAGCAAAGGATGCAAAAGAACCCGTAGTCGGTTCTAAATATAGCATCTCCCCCATAGAACGCATGATGAAAAATATAAATATACCTGCGATGGCATATGCAAGCATTACAGAAGGCCCTGTCCATTTGATCGTGCTCGCCGATCCCATAAATAACCCGACCCCAATGGTTCCGCCCAAAGCTATCATTTGAATGTGACGTGCCTCCAGCCCTCTCTTTAATTCCTTGTTTGACATGATTAACTCCCCCAGATGCAATATTAGCAGCAATGCTCTTCCATCCTTACCGCCAATCGACTCTATTTATTATTGTGGTTAGAAATGCCTTATCGTAATCATATAAATAACACTTTAATTTTGTTTTCTTATCTTATAATAGTAAATACTCTGTAAAAACACAAATGTATTTTTCAAAAAAACAGTTGTCAAATATATCTTGGCGATTTTTCCTATCTTAAAATACCTTTTTTAAAAAAAGTGAATCAGTATTTTATAATAGTGATTACATAAAAAAAAAGAGTAGAAAACAATCACTTCTGCTTTGAACCATTCAAAGTCTTTTCAAGTGAACGTTTAAAAAAATTAAAACCATTTCAATGTGTTATAAACCTCCTATAAGACTGGCTAACTCCCAAAAAAAATTGTTGACCTTCAGAAAAATAGATGATAGAATTCCAATATTATTTTATAAGTATAATGAATGCTTCAGCAGTGGAAGATCACCGCAGACAGACATTTTTACACAACCGCATACAAGCAAGCGATGAATGCTATGGATGACACTATAGCAGGAGCAGCTTCTGGAGAGACTGTACAAGATGCAGCGCCGAAGGATTCACAATCTCAGGCAAAAGGACAGAAGAGTAACGAATGATAAATTGTTATTCTGAACCCTTTAAGAGATTGGTATATCCAATCTCTTTTTTTATTGTCCACTTTGTGATTGGACTTAAAACAACACTCGTGAAAACCATTGGCAAGCTGGGTGAAAAAATCACCTCTCTCTCCAAGACCATGCAGGTTTGAAATCATTCACTACCAAGACTATAAAAGACGGGGGCGTACGAATTGGCTAAACAGGAATTAAAAAGAGATTTAAAAAATCGTCATGTACAACTTATTGCAATAGGAGGAACCATTGGAACCGGTTTATTTTTGGGATCCGGAAAAGCCATACAAATGGCAGGTCCATCTATCATCTTCTCCTATCTAATAATTGGAATTGCCTTGTTTTTTGTGATGAGAGCCCTAGGCGAATTGCTCTTATCCAATGCAGGGTATACGTCATTCACTGAATTCGCAACCGAATATGTCGGCCCATGGGCTGGCTTCGTGACCGGTTGGACATATTGGTTCTGTTGGATCATGACCGCAATGGCCGATATCATAGCTGTCGGTGTCTATATACAATACTGGTTCGATATCCCTCAATGGATACCGGCTCTAATATGCCTTGTCATTCTGTTAGGATTGAACCTATTGACCGTTAAGTTATTTGGCGAATTGGAATTCTGGTTTGCCATCATAAAAGTAATCACGATCATCACCTTGATATTCGTAGGAATCATTCTCTTGGCCATCGGCTTCAATACCAATACGGGAACGGTTTCCCTAACGAACCTATGGACTCATGGAGGCATGTTCCCAAATGGAATTTCCGGATTCCTGTTGTCTTTACAGCTGGTCGTCTTCTCCTTTGTAGGTGTCGAATTGGTCGGGGTTTCAGCAGCAGAAACGGCGAACCCGAGAAAGAACATTCCGTCTGCCATCAATAAAATCCCAGTCCGGATTTTACTTTTCTATGTAGGTGCCATATTCGTCATTCTCTGTGTCAACCCTTGGACACAACTGGATGCCACGAGCAGCCCATTTGTAGAAGTCTTTGCGCTAATCGGCATTCCTGTCGCTGCAGGGATCATCAATTTCGTCGTTTTGACATCAGCTGCTTCTGCATGCAACAGCGGTTTATTTTCAACAAGCCGAATACTCTATACGTTAAGCAGGAATGGAGAAGCCCCTGCTAAACTTGAAAAATTAAATCAACAGGCTGTTCCTAGCAATGCCTTATTAACATCAACAATCGTTGTATCACTAGGAGCATTGTTAAGCAAACTGATACCGGAACAGGCATTTACCGTTGTGACAACCATCAGTGCCATCTGTTTCATATGGGTATGGAGCATCATCTTGATCTCACATATCAAATATTCGAAAACACGGCCGGACCTAAGAGCCGAATCAACTTTCAGGGCTCCTTTTACACCCTTTATCAATTACGCCATTTTAGGATTATTCCTGTTCATCCTTATTGTTATGCTATTCGCTGAAGCCACACGGCTATCACTGCTCATGACGCCAATCTGGTTCATGGTCTTGGTGATACTATATAACTATCAGAAAAAAAGATAGTAAAAGGATAAAGCCTTGAACTCAATAAGAATTCAAGGCTTTATCTTTTATCAGCGGCTCTGTTGCTAAAAATATATCAAGCAACTGCATTAAATTTCATATCAAAATAGTGTAAGCTTATATTTATCATCGGTTCCTTATCAAAGAAGGAATATCCGTCATGTATGAATTTTCCATCCAGTTTGGTTCACCCATCCATCAGTGGCACTGAAGTAAAACCCCCATTGTTGGACGTTTCACTTTATTTAAAACGGAGGGGTTTGTTTAATGAAGATTCTATATATCCTTACTCTAGTTCCTTTTATAGGCATACTAGGATTTCTACCTTTTGTTAATAGAATAGAACCTTATGTATTAGGGATGCCTTTCAATATGTTCTGGATGGCTATGTGGGTGGTCCTTACCTCTGCCATCTTGGGCATCATGTATAAGCTGGATCCCCGGAATCGGGAAGGTGACCAGGAATGAATATTGCCCTCATAATCATTTTAGCTTTTTTACTACTATCGATATTTTTAGGCATTCGTTCTTCAAAAGGAAAAGATATGAACTTGGAACAATGGACGGTGGGCGGACGCGGTTTTGGTGCAATATTCGTCTTCCTGCTGATGGCTGGGGAAATCTATACGACCTTCTCCTTCCTTGGCGGCAGCGGCTGGGCCTATGGCAAGGGCGCACCCGCTCTATATGTTCTTATTTACATTACTTTGTCTTACGTATTATCCTATTGGCTCCTTCCTGAAATATGGAAATATGCCAAAGAAAATAAACTGATGTCCCAATCCGATTTTTTTGTAAGCAAATATAAGAGTCCCAGTTTAGGAATTTTGGCTGCGCTTGTTGGTGTGGTGTCGATGATTCCAGTGATCGTCGTGCAGCTGAAAGGATTGGGGATCATTGTCTCAGAGGCATCTTATGGTGCAATCTCAATGTCTGCGGCGGTATGGATGGGGGCAATCGGCCTTACCATTTATGTAATGATTTCCGGTATACACGGCTCAGTCTGGACAGCAGTCATTAAAGATATCATGATGATCGCTATTATAGGATTCTTAGGAATTTATCTGCCCATTCATTACTTTGGTGGATTTCAGCCGATGTTCGAAGCAATTGATGCGGCCAAGCCTGGTTTTCTAAAGTTCCCCGAGCAGGGACTTAGCATATCATGGTTCATCTCCACGGTAATATTGCTCGTATTTGGTTTCTATATGTGGCCCCAAGTTTTCAGCGCGGTTTATTCAGCTCGCAGCGGGAAGGTATTTCGAAAAAATGCCATCATCAGCCCTTTATATACGCTCATGCTGTTATTCGTATTTTTTGTAGGGTTTACAGCTATATTGAAAGTGCCTGGACTCGTAGGGGCAGATGCAGACCTCTCATTGCTGCGCCTTTCGATCGAGACCTTTGACCCATGGTTTATAGGTATAATCGGCGGCGCTGGGTTGCTGACCGCATTGGTGCCGGGATCCATGCTTTTGATGAGCGTCGCTACACTGCTCGCTAAAAACGTCTATAAGGAATTTGCACCTACAGTATCAGATCGCCACGTTGTAAGATTGGCAAAGATCCTTGTGCCAATCATTGCCCTTATAGCCGTCTACTTCACCTTAAACGGCGGCGAAACGATGTCAGCATTAATTCTCATGGGATACAGTCTCATCACACAGCTATTCCCGTCCCTTCTATTTAGTCTGAAGAAGAAAAAGAATCAAATCAATAAATATGGCGCAATCGCCGGTATCCTCACCGGATTGGCCATTGTGATCTGCATTACACTCAGTCATTCAACAATAGGGACCCTGTTTCCATCCTTGCCACAAGCAGCGAAAGATTTGAATGTGGGAATCATCGCCTTGGCATTCAATTTCATTGTGATGATAACGGTAAGTCTTGCCCTCAGGAATCATGCGGTTCAGTTGGAACCAAAATCCGTTAACGATATATGAAGCACTCATTGATGCTGATTATTTTGGAAATCCTGTGAATGAACATCGGAAGGCTCAGTCAAAAGACTGAGCCTTCCTTCGAATAATACAGTAATAATGTCCTTTTTCTTAAGAGTGATTATAGAAAGTTAATAGCCGTCAAAAAACAATGTCTCATAATAAACTACCAATCTTTTTTGTTTATAATCAAATCCCCTATTTTAACTAATAAATTCATCAAGGTTCTGACTACTACCAGACCATCCATAGCTAAATCATATCCACCTTTTAATAAGGCTTCCGGATTAAAGCAAAAAGTAATCGATATTACAAAAGCTATTAAAATCAGGATAAAACCGAACTGAGATCTATTTGACATTAACGTTCCGCCTTATATTATGTATTTTACAAATAATAGCATCGTTTTGGAAATAATCTTCATTTACTATCATTAGGGAAATCTCAGTTGTAATAGAAATCAAAATAAATAGCCACCCTAATAAAGAATGACTATATATTATGAAATATGAACTTTAAAATACATCCCGCATTGCTTTTACTCGCGATTGGAGCAAATACTCGTGAATTCCACGCTTTTACTCGTGAATTTGGAGCAAATACTCGTGAATTCCACGCTTTTACTCGTGAGTTTGGAGCAAATACTCGTGAATTCCATGCTTTTACTCGTGAGTTTGGTGCAAATACTCGTGAATTCCATGCTTTTACTCGTGAGTTTGTGCAAATACTCGTGAGTTTCACGCTTTTACTCGCGATTGGAGCAAATACTCGTGAGTTTCACGCTTTTACTCGCGATTGGAGCAAATACTCGTGAATTCCACACTTTTACTCGTGAGTTTGGTGCAAATACTCGTGAATTCCATGCTTTTACTCGTGAGTTTGGTGCAAATACTCGTGAGTTTCATGCTTTTACTCGTGAGTTTGGAGCAAATACTCGTGAATTTAATGCCCGTTAAAACTCATAACTTAGTAATCCACTAAAGCCTTCCTTCCATCATTCAATGTTTTAACCATTTCCTTATACTCTGCAACGCTTGTTCCAGTTTTTGTTTTCTATTTACAATCATCCTCGAAACCTCTTTCGGGCTGGGCCCGCCTTGAATGCTTCTAATTTCCACAAAGTATTCAGGAGAGATGATTTTTTTCCATTCGTCTTCAGTTAAATTCACTGCAACGAATTCATTGATGATCTTGTTGATTTCTTGTGTGTCCCAATCATATAGCTCTTTCCCTTCACTTATCGACCGTTTTGCAATTGTACTTGCTATGGAATGGGCTTTTCTAAATGATATCTCGTAATCTCTTGATAGGGTATCAGCTAATTCAGTAACCGTTATACTGGATTTTGCGGCCATTTTTTTTGTATGTTCTTCATTTACTTTCAATGTTGATATGACTGCATACATTAGTTTCATGACACGGCCTGCATTCGAAAAAGCCCGATATAAATGCGGCTGTAAATCATCTTCCGTATCGACGATATCACCAAATGGTGTGTTGTGGATCATATTCATTGCAGCAAGTGCATCACCATACGCACTGCTTGCAATCGAACGGGAATGTTCAATTGATACTGGGTTTCTTTTTTGCGGCATGATGCTGCTAACTTGAACATAAGGATCTGCCACATGAAATGTACCAAACTCCCTTGTCACATGCTGCAAGAAATCTTGAATCCACCTCCCAGTATTAACCATGCACGTCATAATGGCAGTTGCGGTTTCCAATAAATAATCAGCCCCGCCTATCGAGTCATAGGAATTTTCAACAACCGCCTCAAACCCAAGCAGTTCAGCGGTACGGTTGCGGCTGATTGGAAAACCAGTAGTTGTTAACGCAGCCGCGCCCAGGGGGGATTGGTTCACCGTTTCATAGGCTGCCCATAACCGTCCAATATCCCTTTGAAGAACGTCATAAATGGCTAAAAAATAATGGCCTAATGTAGTCGGCTGAGCCGGTTGGGTATGCGTGTAACCAGTAATATAGGTTTCTATATGTTTTTCTGCCTGCACCAAGAATGCCTCGCTCAATTGGTTTGCATAGCCGATCAATTGGAGAAGATGACCTCTTATAACAAGCCGATACATCGCAACTCCCATATCATTACGGCTGCGGCCGATATGAATCTTTCCTGCGAGCTCGTGACCGATTTCCTCGCCAATCTTTGCCTCCATCATGAAAAATAAGTCTTCGAATTGAGGTTGATAGGTCAGGAGAGTGAGATCTGTTTGAGCCACTTTCCGAATCCCCTCCAGCATGGTTTTCGCTTCTTCTTCTTTAATGATCTTTTGTTCCGAAAGCATGATGACATGTGCCCGATGAATATCGAACATAACATGAAATAAGTAATCTCTTTGATCATTAAAAACAGGCATTAAAAGCTCTTCTGCATATGTTTTTCCGGGAAAAACACTGCCTTCATTTTTGATAAATTCTTCAAGCTTACTCATCTTTGAACCTCCGATTTATAAAGCTTTTTCCGCTTTGATTCCAAAAAACTTGTTCGAAATAAAAAGAACGATAACTATCAGCGTGATTTGAATCATCCCATAGGCAGCTGCCTGCCCCATATTGAACATCCGAAGCTGATTCATGATTTCAATAGATATCGGTCTGTTTGAAATCGTGTACAACAGGACTGAGGTTGGGAATTCTCCTACAGACTCTATAAAGGCTAATAATGCACCTGATAAAACACCAGGCAAAATAATCGGTAATATGACCTTTCTGAAGGTATAAAACCACTTTGCCCCCAAGTTTCTTGCCGCTTCCTCAATTGAGTCATCAAGCTGCTCCAGAACGGCGTTAGTTGAGCGAACAACAAGGGGAATATGTCTGATGAAATAGGCAAGGGGCAAAATCCAAAATGTTCCTACTAATATTTGACCGAAAGAAAAAACGCTAGGTTCATTAAATGCGAATATCAAGTTCATCCCAATAACCGTTGCAGGCAAGGCCCACGGAATCATGACTAGGATATCAATAAAGCTTTTCCCGACGAATTTCCGTTTGACAAGAACATAGGACGCGATGACCCCAAACACCAAATTTGCTAGTGTGGCAATAACAGCCATCAGTAAACTATTTCGTAACGGTTTAAAGATATTGGGGTCTTCAAACAAAAGTCGGTAATTTTCCGCATTAAATACTGTCGGGTACGTTTGAAACGTCCAGGTTCCATCCGGCACAAGCGAAAGCAATAGAATCGTAAAGTGCGGTAAAAGCAGAATAAGTACGCCGATGATACCCGTTCCGACCATCACCCACTTCATAAATGGATTTTTCACTTCACTCCTGTGTGCCCCAATCCCTTTCGAAGCCATTCGGTAATCTTTCCTATTCTGATACCAACGCATGAATAATAGAAATGAAATTGAAACAATGGATAGAATGACGGATTGAGTAGCAGCAATTTCCATATCACCATTGATTTTCGAAAAATAAATTTGCAGGCTCAACACCCTGTACCCGCCAGCTAATAGAAACGGGGCACTGAAAGAAGCCATTGATATCATGAAAACAAGTAAAGAAGCGGCAACGATGGCAGGTGTCAATAATGGAAATGTCACCTTCCAAAAAACCTTGAATTTATTTGCGCCTAAGTTATATGCAGCTTCTTCCAGGGACGGATCAATTTTATTGATTGCAGCGGATACGGTCATATAAAAATAGACATACATCGTATAGGCATGCACGATCAGGATTCCTGATACCCCGCCAATTTTAAATGGAACTTTATCGAGACCGAACATATCCTTGATAGCATTTGGAATTAATCCCGATTCTCCATATAAAAACATAAAGGCCATAACCCCCACCAATGATGGAAGAACAATCGGCAAAATCGCAGCTGATGAAAAGAAGCTTCTGCCTGGAAAATCGTAACGGTTAAAAATGAATGCGAGCGGAATGCCAATCAAGGCACTGACCAATACACTCAATATGGATATATAAACAGATTTCCATAGAGCCTCTAAGTTCGTTTTTGATTCCTGTACGAAGAAGTCCTGATAATTCCCCAGTGATATCGATCCGTCTTTTTGCAAACTTTCTATAAAGGTCCTCAACGATGGGTAGAGAACATAAGCCACGAGCACTAATACAACTGGTATTAAGAGCCAAATCGTTAGTCTAGTATCACGATTTTTAATCATGGAGCATCACCGCTTATGACAGGGATAAGGCGCAGCTGTTTCCCAGGAAGTTGAACATATACTTCCTTCCCTTGATAAAAGTATCCAAATTCATGAGTATTAAATACATCCACCCTTAATAACACGTTTTGAACATCCACCATGACATTTACTACAGATCCAAAGAATTGGACGGAATTGATTTTACCTTTAAAGATATTCATTCCCTCTTCGGCCACATCGAGAATTCTGATTGCTTCAGGACGAATCGAAACAGCAAGGTCATAATCAGTCTGCAGAATAGAAATTCCTTCACTAACTTGATTTTGCACATTGAATTTAATCGGTTGTTCACTGTTTTTTAGGGTTACCACTATATTATCTTGTTGAACTTTTTCGAATTGAACGGGCAATAGATTAATCTCACCTATGAAACTCGCCACGAAATCATTGGCCGGCCGATTATAAATTTCTGCCGGCGTCCCGACCTGGTGGCATACACCATAATTGAACACAGCGATCCGATCACTCATGGACAATGCCTCAGCTTGATCATGTGTGACATAAATGGTGGTAATCTTAAAATCACGCTGCAGCCTTAAGATTTCTACCCTCATTTCATCACGAAGCTTGGCATCCAGATTACTTAATGGTTCATCCAGCAGCAATATTTCCGGTTCAATAACCAGGGCCCTGGCAAGGGCAACACGCTGCTGCTGTCCTCCGCTTAACTGGCTCACTTGACGACTCGAGTAGCTCTCCAGCCTGACTTTGCGAAGTGCATCCAGCACTTTCCCCTTTAAATCGCTTGAAGAAACTTTTCTCACGCGCAAACCAAATGCAACATTTTCAAATACAGTCATGTGGGGAAAGAGGGCATAGTTTTGAAATACCATGCCTGTATTCCTTTTCTCCGGAGGTACACGCGTCATATCTTTGTCGCCAAATCGGACGACGCCTTTTGTTGGATAATAAAAACCGGCAATCATCCGAAGCGTTGTCGTTTTACCGCAGCCACTTGGGCCAAGAAAGGTAAAAAACTCGCCTTCTTTGATTTCCAGATTTAAATGATCAACAGCTATCGTTTTCCCGAAGGCTTTTTGGACATTCTCTATTTTTATTGACGCCATCCAACGACACTTCCTTATTCTTTAATTTCTTTATCCCCACTTTTAATATTTTCGTCCCAATATTTCATCCACTCGTCACCTTTTTCTTGGAATGCGTTCCAATCAATATCCATCGCTTTAATTTCTGTATCCGTGATCCATTCAGGTAAATCCTTCACATCACTTCTGGTCGGAATCCTGTAAAAGTCTTCTGCCAAAATCTTTGCGGTTTCTTGTGAATTCACAAACTCATAAAACGCTTCAGCCGCTTTGGGATGTTTGGCACCTTCAACGATGGCAATTCCTTCTGTCAATACTGGCGTTCCGCTTTCAGGAATGACGAACTCAAACGGATAATTTTTATTTTCTTTCAGCATGACAACATCCGGCATTGCCCAAACGGAAAGCGAGCCCTCTCCTTTTGCCACCTTGTTATACATCATTTCTGGATTGGCTGAATATTCCTTTGTATTTTGGTCGAGCTTCTTTAACCAGTCATATCCTTCTTGTGGATCATTTGTATCCTTATACGTACGATAGATCATCGCAGAAAAAATTGTCCTCATCGTCCCGGAGGCTAGCGGATAGCGGATGATGATTTCATCTTTCCACTTCGGATCAAGCAGCTCATCCCAATCTTTCGGCACTTCGGCTTTGGATAGTTCTTTGCTGTTGTACATGATTACTTCCGGTGTCTGGCTCGTTCCCGTCCAATACCATTCCGGATCGCGGAATCCTTCATCGAGACTATCGGAATAGGTAGGCTTATAAGCAGCTAGCAGCCCCTCATCCTTTGCTTGATTGAAGTTTGTGGAAGGTGCTCCCCACCAAACGTCTGCTTGCGGATTATTCTTTTCTGAGCGAACACGGTCAAGGATTTCCTGTGACCCCATGTCAAGCCACTCAACATCAATGCCATATTTACCTTCGAACTGCTTTTCGAATTTTGATAAAATATCTTTGCCATGCGGTGAATAAACGACGATTTTATCTTCCAACTCACCTTTTTCTCCCTTGGCACCGCCAGCATCCGAATTCGTTTTCGTATCTGTACCGTTACATCCTGAAAACAATATTGCTGCCGATAAAGTCAGTACTGAAACAAGCGACTTTTTCCTGTTTTTCATTATTAATCCCCCTCATCATGAAAATTCAAAATGCTATCATGTTCCCTTAAGAATAGGGAAACCGCGCCTAATACTCCTGCGTTTTCTCCCAGTTGTGAAATTTTCATTTCTACTAAACTTGGAAGATATCGATCAACGATTTCACGAACTCTAGGTAAAATGTATTCAGATGAATTTAATACACCACCTCCTAAAATGATTACATCTGGATTTAGCAAACTAGCCGCATTGACAATTCCGCAGGCTAAATGTTCGATTGCTTCATTAATGACGGCCATGGCTGTCGTGTCCCCTTTTTTCGCGGACAAAAAGGCATCTTCCCCTGTCAGTTCGGAAGACTTGGCCCGTTCAAATAAAGAATGCTGAGGATCTTTGAGAACAGCTCTCGTAAAATGACCGCCAATCGATTTTCCTCCTGCGACACTTTCCAAATAACCGTATCTATGGAAAATCGGCTTGAATTCACGCTTCATATCCTCTTTGTCCGTCACCATATATCCCATCTCCCCAGCTGCACTGGAAGCCCCTCTGTATAACTGGTTATTCAAGATAATGCCGCTTCCTATACCGGTTCCAACCGCAATGAACAACAAATTTCGCTTATTTTGTGCATTACCCAGCCACTGTTCACCGAGGGCTGCCGCGTTTACATCATTGTCGAGAAAAATAGGGAAATCAAAATACCGTTTCGCTTCGGCTATAAACGGATATTGAACCCATCCTAAACTCGGTGCCTCTATGACTAATCCGCTTGCCGTTTGCGTTATACCAGGAATCCCAACCCCCATCCCTAATATCCTGTTTTTCACAATCTGATTCTTTGCAATTAACCGTTCCGTTTCAATCGCCATTTGTTTAAGAAGACCTGATTGCAAATAATTTTTTGTTGAAAAACTAGTTTCAGCAAGGATTTTCCCACTTAAATCACATAAAACGATTTTCACTTTCGTCCCGCCAATATCAGTCCCAATGATATAGGCAGCCTTCTCATTGAAAAAGAGCTGGATAGGCCTCCTCCCACCTTGAGAAGAGGACTCTCCAATCCCTTTCTCAAATACCCATTTCTCCTGTATAAGCTCATCCACAGCCAGAGAAACAGTCGGTTTACTCAACTGAAGCTTAACGGCGATTTCCGCTCTTGAAATGGGTGAACATTGTTGAATGCATTGAATGATCCTTTTTTTATTAGCATATTTTTGATGACTGGGTGTTCTTTTAAAACTCATCACATCACGGCCTTACATCATTTAGTTAGTAATTCTTCCTAATTAAGTAAAAATATAACTTAAAGGGATTTAACACACAAGTTATTTTTCCAATTTTTAAAATATTCTTATTTTAATAGTTACTTCGCATTATTTACATTTATAACCATCAGTGATATTTATTAGATATGTTTTTTCCGTCTGGTTGGTTAGAAAATATTACTAACCTACATTAATTTCTTCACAAAAGTTTAGGTATTTTAGTTGAAGGAGGTTCAAAGAAAAATGAAAAAAGCTCTGGTATCTTTGCTTTCTCTTTGGTTCGTTCTTGCATCATTTCCGCTCGGGGGCAGCGCTGCAAAAACGGAGAAAGCCAACGTTGAGTTATGGAATGCAGTCAAGCCACTCGAGACGACCGTGACATTCTTAAACAGCGGAGCCCATCCAGATGATGAACGAAGTGACTTTCTCGCTTATCTATCGAGAGGATTAGGTGTGAAGACATCCAGCCTGATTGCAAATCGGGGTGAAGGGGGACAAAATGAAATTGGGGATGAACTGGACAATGCTCTTGGAATCATCCGTTCAAGGGAAATGATAGAAGCTGCAAAAATCACTGGAGTGAAGGCGTATCATCTAAGTGAAACAACCTCTGATCCCATTTATGATTTCGGCTTCTCTAAAACACCAGGGGAAACATTAGAAAAGTGGGGTGAGGAACTCACGTATGAACGGCTTATCCGCTTTATTCGAACGTATCAGCCTGATATATTAATGCCTTCCTTCCAAAATGATGATACCCAGCATGGACATCATCGAACAATGACAATCTTAAGTGAACGTGCCTTTAAGGATGCCGCTGATCCAACTGTTTTTCCACAACAATTGAAACAAGGTCTATCTGTATGGCAAGTGAGAAAGTTATATTTACCTGTTTCCTCCACAGATCAAGCAACCACTTCGATTGAAATCGGAAAATATGATCCAATATACGGTATGACTTACCCGCAGCTTGGGGAACAATCCCGCTATCTTCATAAAAGCCAAGGCATGGGTTCTGATATTCCTGCAGCACCTCGACAGATCCATCTGGATTTGAAACAAAGTGCCGTTGATACAAAAAAACAGTCGGACCTTTTTGCAGGTGTACCTTATAATTTTACAGAATGGGCTGAAAAACTCCCTCACTCAGCATCAAAGTTAAAGGGTGAATTTAAATACTTACAACGAAATTTGGATGCCGTTATTGCGGCTTATCCAAATGATAAACGTGTTTTTTCAGCATCCCAAACAGCGCTCTCCAATGTTCGTTCAATTATTGCGCAAATCAAAAAAGAAAAGCTAAGCCCTGCCACGAAGAACGACTTGATTCATAAGCTCTCATTAAAAGATGAGCAATTGCAAAACGTAAGTTATGTCTCCTCAGGACTGGATATTCAAGCTAAAGCTGCTTCAATGATTCTTACAAAAGGCCAAATTACGAACGTAACCGTAACCTTGAAGAATAACGGGAAACAAACATTGAAAAAAGTCGCGGCTGCATTGAACGTGCCTAAAGGATGGACAGCTAAAACAAAATCTAAAGAAATCAATCTAAAACCAAATGAATCAGCAAAAATAACCTACCAGGTTAAAGTCCCAGAAGATGCAGCTTATTACCATGCTTATGATGAATCAACCATTACAACCAATATTTCTTATAAATACGGCAGCACCAAAACTGCCATAAAGGAAGAATTGGATGGAACGATAGCTGTCCTTCCTGACGTTGGCCTTACCCTATCTCCTGAAGATATCGTGGTAAATACAATAGATGTAAAAGAAGAAATACCAGTGACCGTAACCTTGAAAAATTATACAGAGGGAAAGACATCAGCAAAGGTCGCTTTGAAAATCCCTGAAAATTGGGAAGTTCATCCTAAAAAAGCCACCGTATCATTTAATGAAAAATCAGAAGAAAAACAAGTGAAGTTCACCCTCACACCACCGAAGGCAATTCAAAATGGGGAATATCAGGTTAAGGCAGTTGCCACTGTCAATGGAAAAACCTTTGATTCAACCATCCAGGAAATTTCCTATGACCATATCGGAACATTCTATTACCAATACCCAGCAGCCATCAACACCGTTGCATTTGAGCTTTTAATGCCGGCTTCATTAAAAGTGGGTTACATTGAAAGTGGATTTGATAAAGTGGCAGATTACTTAAGCAATGCAGGCCTTAACATTACAAAGTTAACAGCAGCTGATTTAGCAGAAGGTGATTTGAGCCAATACGACACGATCGTTACAGGCATACGTGCCTATCTATCCAGGGAAGATTTGAAGGCAAATAACGCTCGCTTACTTGAATATGTGGAAAATGGCGGTCATCTCGTCGTTCAATACCATAAACCTGGTGATGGATGGGATGCCCTGAAGACTGCCCCATATCCACTTACCCTCGGGAATCCTTCCATTCGCTGGCGGGTAACAGATGAAAATGCCGCGGTAAACGTCTTGAAACCAGAATCAGCGCTTTTTAATTATCCAAATAAAATAACATCGGACGACTGGAACAATTGGGTTCAAGAAAGAGGATTGTACTTCCCAATGAAATGGGATGATCGATTTGAAACGTTCATTTCCATGGCTGATCCGAATGAAGAACCATTTGATGGCGGAATCCTTATGGCAAAATACGGTAAAGGCACCTACCTTTACACGAACCTTGTCCTATACAGACAAATTCAAGGTCAGGTTCCAGGCGGATATCGAATCATGACGAACCTGATTAGTTATGGGCAGTAAATAGGGAAGAAACCTATGCAAGTGTTGACTGCATAGGTTTCTTTTTTCTGATGTTTGCCCAATTGAAGCTTTACTAGATTTCCGATTTCCCTGCCTACGATTAAAAGAGGCTGTTTTGTCAGCGGTGATTAAAGACTCCAAATTTTGAGGTGCATCTTCAAATATATACTTAATATCTTCAACGAATACCTCTCCTCTTAAATATTCATTAGAGGGAACCTTTCGCTTTGATTGTAGGAAAACTACCCAACAACATCAAAAGGAGGGCTGTGCTTTTAAACAGCCCTCCTTTTTTTGGTATCAGATTCAATAATTAAGCTTTTGGGATGATTGGGATGCACAGGCACCGAAACAAAGCTGGAATTTTTGATTATAGTCATTAAATCAATATCTTGTCTTGAATGATTATATTAAGTTTTCCTACAATGATTCCTAACAATAAATTGTTTAATCTTGCTTTCTCAATCAAATTCAGAACCCACTTACACCATGAAATTTCTTCTTCATCTAACATACTCCTTCTATTAAAAAGAATATAACCACCAAAATGTTTAGATGTCATTTCTAACCCATTCTTCCCATGTGTTTGTTCAATTCTAGCTATATTTTCATCTCGCAAAGCCACGGTTTGTTCTAATTTAGCAATTCGGTCCTGAATTAATTTTTTCGCATTTTCTTCATTCGATAACCAAATCGAATACATCTTAATAAGAAATTCATCTCGAATGATCGGATCAGAAGGCGATTCAGTGACCCATTTTTCCAGAGTTTCTCTTCCCTTTTCTGTGAGTGAATATATTTTCTTATCAGGTTTACCCGTTTGTTCAATATGTTCAAATTCCAAAAGCCCATTCTTCTCCATTTTAGTTAACAGAGGATATATTTGACTATGCTTCGCAGGCCATAATACCTCTAAATATCCAACTAATTGATAGCCGGAACATGGATTTCTACCAAGCGAACTAAGTATCGCATATCCAAGAGTATTCATCTAATCCCCCTTCATCCATATATAGCATTCAATAATAGTGTGTATGTTAGCACGCTTCGATTCAACATTCCTTACTGACTTAAAACCAAAGGTTAAATAATCCTTCATTAACCCCTAAATTATACATATAATATATTCCAAAAACCATGCTAATTGTGCCCATTGTGAATACAAGTGTTCTACTAATTTTAACACGCTTCATACTTAACACAAAAGGGATACCAATAATCGTAGTGAAAAAAAGCATACCAATGACCGTTCCTACTCCAAATAAGAGGATATAAATAGCCGCTTCCCAAACACTCTTTACTGTACTCATCGTCAATATAACCATAGTGCCACTTCCTGCAAGACCATGGACTAGACCAATAGACATCGATTTCAAATATGAAACATGTTTATGTTTGTGTTTATGCTCATGTTTACCACCATGTTCATGGGTATGGACATGTTTATGTTCATCTCCATCATGTCCATGCGTATGTACATGGATACTTTTGAAAGAAAGAATCGTTGTAACACCAAGATAAACAAGCATGATTCCTACTAAAAATTCTAGGGACATAGACCATTTCCCTGGTATTTCACCCTTCATAAGAATAAGAATAATACCAACTATAAATAATGTTATCGTATGACCTATCCCCCAAAATACCCCTGCTAGAGAAGCGTGCCATAACTTTTTGCTTTGACTTGCAATTGTTGATACTGCAATCACATGATCAGGCTCAATTGCATGCCTGATCCCCAAAACAAAACCTATCGTTAAAACTGAAAACAATGTAACATCCATAAATATTTCTCCTTCAAACTTTTTGTCCCTTATAAAGTGAAACTTCCATAAGTGGCGGTTTTTTACAGCCTGATTAACCCGGATAAAAGCCCGGCAACCTTTTGATTGCCGGGTTCTAAGTATTAATACTTTCTTAGAAAACACGGTTTTGTAATAAACCACTCTTGACTAATAATTCGGTGACACTCAGTAAAGATTTTCTCTATTTCTTGTGTCGAGTTAGCTAATACACGAACCGTAAATCCTGGTACAGATAATAAAGATAGTCCAATTTTATATCGATCTGTATTCCCATTAATAGCCTGATATAGCCGATCAAGGAGGTCAGGGCTTGTTTGTTCGCCAACCACAATCATGGAACCTAAATGCGAAAACCCTTCCATGAATCCAATCTTCTCTATATTTTGGGCAGCAGGATTCAATTGAATATGATCATAGGCCACAAGCTCATCGTCCATATAAATTTCATTGATGAATTGAAGCCGATTATAACTGAAACGATCTCCATCCGGAGACCACCCAGGGGTCAAAATGTCGGAATAAAGGAAAGTCGCCCCTTTCTCCATGCGAATGACATTTTTTTGTTTATAGCGCGCGTCCTGATACATAATAAGCGGATCCGGAATATATTCGAGATAACATCCAGACTGTAGAATGATCTCTGTTTCCTGGTAGGCATGAGTGTTAGGTGTCTTATAAACCTTTGTTGCGGATTGTGTCGTTAAGGTTAGTCTCGCTTGCTTCTCGAGCGTAATTTGTATTTTATAGCGATCTCCGTCTAAATAGCCTCCACCGGGGTTCAATATATAATAACAAGCTTGTCCAGAGTCGTTATGATAAACCGGACGCATCACTTTCAATGCGCCCTGAAAATATACATTTTTCGCTACAGTCTTTCCATTCCTATCTTCGACATCTAGACACAAAACTCCAGTCCAGTCTTCCATTATTCCAATCCTTTTAATAATGCATTCTTCATAAGCCAGTTAATGACCTGATCAAGCCCCGTGTTATCTTTTAAATTGGTGAAAACAAACGGTTTATTCCCGCGAAAAACCTTCGTATCAGACTCCATCACTTCGAGGCTTGCGCCAACGAAAGGAGCTAAATCCGTTTTATTAATGATGAATAAATCTGATTTAATCATCCCTTGGCCACCTTTACGCGGAATTTTTTCGCCTTGAGCTACATCAATAATATAGATGGAGAAATCCACAAGCTCTGGGCTGAAAGTCGCCGCAAGATTATCGCCTCCACTTTCCACAAAAATGAGCTCTACGTCCGGATGCTTCTCTTTTAATTCATCTATAGCCGCAAAATTCATGGAGGCGTCTTCACGAATAGCTGTATGTGGACATCCGCCTGTTTCAACCCCAATAATACGGTCTGCCGGTAGGACTCCATTCTGCATTAAAAATTTGGCATCTTCTTTTGTATAAATATCATTCGTCACAACGGCCATGCTGATTTCACCTTCTAAATGACGGGTTAGCCTTTCAACCAACATCGTTTTTCCGGCTCCAACAGGTCCGCCTACTCCAATTTTAATCGGTTCCATATAAAAACACTCCTTCTATATTAAGACATGAAAATACGAATGTTCACACGTTCATGTTTCATTTGAGATAACTCTAAACCTGGTGAAATGATTCCAAAATCCTCTTTATCCAAAGTTTGAATTTTTTCTGTCGCCTCTATTAAAGCACTTTGAAACTCATGAATCGTCTTCTGTCCCGCGGTTTGTCCTAACGGAATCGCACGAACGGCATTTTGAACAAGACTTGAAATAGTAGAATACAAATAATAGAGGGTGGTAGTTGATTTCGGAACACCAAGATGGTGCCCTATCATCGTAAAAGCAATAGCTGGATGTCCAAAGGAGTGCTTCTCCTTAATCCGTTTTTGATATTGCGAGTGAACAGGAAACTCATATAAAGATCCCACAAGGTTCACCATGCGTTCTCCCATTCTTTTGGTACCTTCTCTCGTTTCACGCGGCAAATTTTGAACCGTCAGCATTCGATCGACCTTCCACACCGTTTGTACATCCTCATTTTCCAAGGCATCATAGACAAGACGGGTTGCCAGCCCATCTGAATAGACAAGCTGTTCATTTAAATATACGTGAAGCCACTTGGAAAACGATGCTTGATCATACACTTGATCTTCTTGAATATACGTCTCTAGACCATATGAATGACTAAAAGCACCAGTTGGAAAATTCGAATCACATAGTTGGAATAAAGAAAGAATATTAGGATTCATGGCTATGTCCAATATGGCGAAAAGCCTGTTTTACCTTCCGATCTTCACGTGTAAAAGGAATTTGAAACTCTTGAAGCAATTCTTCAACAAGATAATCATACTGAACGAGCATATTATTCTCTTCAAATTGAGCTGGAAGGTGACGATTCCCCAATTGGTGGGCAATCGTTCCCATTTCATTTAAACTTCGCGGGCTAATGACTAATAGATCATCGGTAAGGACATCTACGACAATCATATTTTTATCATCCATATATAAAACATCGCCCGCCTTAAGGTCACGCAGTTCTTTTAAGCGAATGCCAATTTCGTGGCCGTGGTCGGTGGTCACTCTTTGAATCCGTTTCACTAAATTAGCACTTTCCAGGTACACCTTTTCCATATGGCGTTTCGCAATTTCTTCTCTGTCCATTGCGTCGATATTTGTAACAATTTTTTCAATGATCAATATTTTCACCTCAAAATAAGACTTAAAATAAGAAATAGCGTTGTCCCATCGGTACTATGTCCACAGGTTCACAAGTAATGAGTTCCCCGTTTACTTTTACCTCATACGTTTGTGGATCAACCGTAATCTCAGGCGTTTCGGAATTAAGCTTCATATCTTTTTTCGTTAAGTTTCGAATACCATGAACTGGAAGAACCGTTTTTTCCAAGCCTAATTTTTCATGCACTTTATCATCAAAAGCGACTTGAGAAACAAAGGTAATTGAGCTCTTAGACAAGGCTTTTCCATAAGATCCATACATTGGCCGATAAATAACTGGCTGTGGTGTCGGAATGGACGCATTGGCATCACCCATTAAGCTTTCTACGACAAAGCCATTTTTAAGAATCATTTCAGGCTTCACGCCGAAAAATGCCGGTGACCAAATGACAAGGTCCGCCATTTTTCCGACTTCAATCGAACCGACATATTCAGAAATACCATGAGTGATAGCAGGGTTAATCGTATATTTAGCTACATAACGCTTTGCGCGATTATTATCAGAAAGCTTGCTGTCACCTTCCAACGCTCCTCGCTGTTTTTTCATTTTATCTGCTGTTTGCCATGTACGTAAAATAACCTCGCCAATTCGTCCCATTGCTTGTGCATCTGAGCTAACCATACTGAATACACCCATGTCTTGAAGAATATCTTCAGCCGCAATCGTTTCGCGTCTAATCCTTGAATCAGCAAAGGCAAGATCTTCAGGAATAGATGGGTTTAAATGGTGACACACCATTAACATATCCAAATGCTCGTCAATCGTATTAATTGTATATGGCAATGTCGGGTTTGTAGATGATGGAAGAACATTCATAAAGCTCGCTGATTTAATTAAATCAGGAGCATGTCCGCCCCCTGCCCCTTCCGTATGGTACATATGAATAACTCGGTCTTTAATCGCCGCTAGCGTGTTTTCCAAAAATCCGCCTTCATTCAACGTGTCTGCATGAAGGGCAACTTGTACGTCATATTGGTCCGCTACTCGGAGAGCGTGGTCGATAGCAGAGGCTGTAGCTCCCCAGTCTTCATGCACTTTTAATCCAATTGCGCCAGCACGGACTTGCTCAGCTAACGCCTCATCGTTCGCAGCTTGTCCTTTTCCAGTGAAGCCTACGTTAATTGGAAATCCTTCCGCTGCTTGCAGCATTCTATGAATATTCCATTCACCTGGCGTAACAGTTGTGGCTTTTGATCCTGCAGCAGGACCCGTGCCTCCTCCAATTAAAGTTGTAAGACCGGAAGCTAATGCAGTCTCAACCTGTGCTGGATTAATAAAATGTACATGGGAGTCGATTCCACCAGCTGTGACGATCATCCCTTCCCCAGCAATAATTTCTGTAGAAGCCCCAATTACAATATCCACATTATCCATTACTAAAGGATTTCCGGCTTTTCCGATTCCAGCAATTTTTCCGTCACGGATTGCCATATCCGCTTTATAAATTCCGGTATAGTCTAGAATAACAGCATTTGTAATGACTACATCTGGAACTCCATCTTCGCGAGTTGCAAGAGGATGTTGCCCCATCCCGTCACGGATTACTTTTCCGCCGCCAAAAATGACTTCTTCACCATATGTAGTATAATCTTTCTCAATTTGGATCACTAAATCTGTATCCGCTAAACGAATGGAATCTCCTGTCGTTGGACCATACATCTCGGCATATTGCTTTCGTGACATTTTGAAACTCATTGATTTCCCCCTCTTTCCACGGATCCATCTGTTTTATTATTTAATCCATACACACGACGTTCTCCACCAAAATCAATCAATTCTATTTCTTTTTCATCTCCAGGCTCAAAACGAACGGCAGCACCCGCAGGAACGTTTAACCGTTTCCCAAACGCTTCTTCGCGATTGAATTGAAGAGCTTCATTGACTTCATAAAAATGGAAATGGGAGCCAATTTGAACAGGCCGATCTCCTGTATTAATTACAGACAGCTTTGTGACTATTTTCCCGGCATTACAAATAATTTCTTCTTCTTTTAAAAATAGTTGCCCTGGTATCATTTAGCATGCCTCCTTGTCGATTCTTATCTGATTGGATTATGAACAGTTACTAGTTTCGTTCCATCAGGAAAAGTAGCTTCTACTTGAATATCGTGGATCATCTCTGGAATACCTTCCATAACATCTTCGCGCGACAAAATCATTGCACCATATTCCATCAATTGTGCAACTGTTCTTCCATCCCTTGCCCCTTCTAACACTTCATAGGTGATAAGTGCTACGGCTTCTGGATGATTTAATTTTAATCCTCTTTCTTTTCGTCGCTTAGCAAGATCAGCTGCCACTACAATCATGAGCTTATCTATCTCACGCGGTAATAATTGCATCGTAAAGCCTCCCCATTTTTAAAATGACTAAGTATAGCGAAAATTCCATCAATTTTTGAGACCTTTCTTCCAAACCAATTGGGATGTATGAACTATTTATCCCCCTTCAAATGCTCGCCTGACTCCTCAAAGATATAAGGTAGACATTACACCCTGTTATCTGAGATAAACGGAAAATCCCTCTTTATATGGCCTGCTTTTTTACTAATGGAGAATCAAATATTCATCAAAAACGTTACCTGAATTATCTGAAATCAAATGATAAAAAAATACCATTAAACCCCATGCGGAACATCACTATTTTAGAAAAACAATGATGTAGGAATTAACCTTATTTTTACTTCATTGATAAAAAAATTCAGATTTTACAATAAAATGAAGGATTGATTCCCCTGAAACATTAATATATCATAATATACATATATATCAAATTATATATGGTTTTATGTATTTAATAGTTAAGTGAATGGACTTTGTAAGGAGGAAATTTAAGAAAAGCTATTAAAGGAGGGAGAACTCTTTCCGGAAACATAGGACTTGCAAAAATCCCCTATAAAAAAAGTAAACTTGGAAAAATGATTATCTTACATTTTTCGTTTAGGTTATTACATTGCCCTTCTGCTGAACTTAAACTCTTGATGCATGATTAACAAGTTATGTGTCAGAGGATATTTTTTAAAACTGTAGAAAATGAAATGATTGTATCTGAACCTATTTTTTTTAATATCTTAATTGAGGGGTTAGTATTATGCAAAAAGACAAACGGACTTCATTGACCGATGGAATGTTTCTTTCTTTAATGAAGTCATCACTGAAAGGAATCTCTCAAGTCATATTGATTGAGAATGCTGTTACTGGTTTCATAATTCTAATGGCGATCACGATTTACTCTTATCATTTAGGGATTATTACTCTATCTTCTGCTATCATAGGAACGCTAATCGGAAAACTGGGAGGTGCTAATGAAAACAGTGTGAATTCAGGTTTATACGGATATAACTCCGTGTTAACAGGCATTGCACTAACATTGTTTTTAACTGGACCGTCTCAGTGGTTTATCGCTTTAGTTGGAGCTGCTTTAGCCGCAATCTTTTCCGCAGCAATGGTGCATTTCATGAGAAACACAGGGATTCCCATCCTTACATTCCCTTTTATCATTCTGACCTGGTTTATGTTGCTTGTATCTTACAAGTTAAAGGCTTTCCAGTTAAGTCCGGGACTAGTTCCTCAAGACTTATCACACTGGACCTTAAACATCTCTGGAAAAGTTAATTGGCTGGAAGGGAGTTTTAATGGGATAGGGCAAATTTTTTTTCTAGATAGTACCTTAGCTGGCATTCTGTTATTTATTGGCGTATTTTGGGCCGGATGGAAATATGGTCTTTTTTCCATTTTAGGTAATGCTTTCGCATTACTCATATCATTCGTACTTGGAGGGGAACACTCGCTAATTATCATGGGTCTTTATGGCTACAATGCGATTTTAACCTGCATTGCCGTATCTATAGTTTTTAAAGAGGACCATAATCGATTTGCGCCTATATCAGGGATTATCGCAGCTTGTGTGACAGTACCCTTATCGGCAAGTGTTGCTACCTGGCTTTTACCCTATGGACTCCCAGCCCTGACAATGCCTTTCGTTCTTAGTACCTGGCTTTTCCTAGGCGCGAGAAAAGTCCTTCCCAGGTTGTAACAAATTTGACTTTTGAGAATGGAGCATGGGGCATTACTTCCAAAGACCGCTACCTTTTAAGTAACCAGCGGGAAACATTAAGTGGTTCTCATGTTATGGCTTGATCAATAAAGAAAATAAAAATCGCTCCTTTAGTTAGCTTGTTGTGTTGACTTACATTTACTAATTCGCATTCCCTAACGCATCGTCAATTGCCCTGTAGCCATTGTTTAGATAAGGTTTTCAAATGAACTTAATTTTCGATTCATTGAATTAGCTGATTAGTTCAATTAGAAAAAGACTGGCGCTGCACCCCCTGTTGTAATGCACCTGTTAGCGAAATAAGGGAAGCGATTTAGGAACACGGTTTATAAAGAAGATGAAACTCTACCAATTATATTAATAAGAAATAGAGCAAGCTCAAATTCTTCTTGCTCTCTTCTTAAGCTATTATTCTATAACAAATCTATCTGTGTGTACTTTTTTATCTTTTTCCCAAGTAACAGAAGCTTTATAGGTATTTTCTTTTTTTGGTGCATCCCCTAAATAAAGTGACTCATAATAAAAAGGATGTAATTTAGTCTCTGTTCCATCTTCTGCTCTTCCTTCTTTAAAACTTGTAAGAGTTATTAGAGTTTTATCATTCTCTAATAGCGCTATTTCTTTGACAACAACTTTGTCATCATTAAGTTGTTTAATCGAGGCATCCCAGCCAGTTGGTTCACTTGGATCTCTATTTTCTTTATAACTCACTTTCCACATATCGTTATCCGATTTCCCAGAAATAGATCCAGTGGAGTTATACCAATAAATACCTAACAAAATTACTAATAGCGGTATAAAGAAAACTAAATAACTTTTTTTCATTGTATTCCCTCCAAGTTAAAATTTAAGGCAATTTCTTGCTTGTGACACTCGAAGGTGATAATCATCAACTCCATTGTTTCTTAAGAAATCAAAAGGCATATTCATGCAATTTTTTCCTAGACCCTCTCCACGTTTTTTTGTATTAAGTAATATAAATTTACATATCCAATTTTGTTTACTTATCACGCTTAGTAAGTTCAAGTTGACCAATGGGTGTTCTGTGTTCTATCACTAATACAAATTCTTCAGGGAATAAAACAATTTGTTTTTCAAGCCAACCAAGATATTCATCTTCGTTTCCGAAGTCTTTATCTGCCAAAACTAATAATGAAAGAATCTCTTCGAAAAGGAATCACATAATTCCGATGCTTTTTAAATCTATTGGTTCAAAATCCAAAAATAACTCTCACTTCTTATAAAGATATAATTATACATCCAGGCATTGATATCCTTGTTGAACTCCCTCAGATTGAAAAAGGTGCTCCAAAGGATCCTGAAAATCGTCAACATGATAGGCAGAAAACTCAGTTTTACTTATTTCTATTGTAAAACACCTCATTAATTCTCCACACAATGACTGTTCAGATACAGATAAAGGCCCTCTGTTCTTTCAGAAAACCTTTACTGGCCTTTTCCAAAACTCCATCTATCTCCTATATATGAAAATCCCCAAAATAAGTTTACACGACAAAAAGTATCTTGAAATAAGTACGCTTTGCTATTTAGTTCATTTCTTTTAAAGTAATGAATCAGGTTTGAGTTTCATTTGATGATGTTTCTATAAAATGTACTTTTAACGTTATTTAATTTTTATAGAAGTAATCAACGATAACTAAGCAAGGGTTTTCCTCGTGAAAATGTTTTATGGTATGATAATTAGATTGTTTATCTACCCTGTGACACATTTACATTCATCTAAGAAAAGAGGTATTTATGCACGCTACAAAACTATCCAAGCGACATTGGTTACTCATCTTAACACTTACTTTATTAACATTTGTTCTCGGGACAAGCGAATTTGTTATCATCGGGATCTTAACCGATATTTCCTCGAGTCTCCATATTACAAATGCAAAAGCAGGCACACTCGTTTCTGCGTTTGCGATTACGTTTGCCATTGCCACACCACTCGTAATGTCGGCAACAAGTCATTTTCCAAAGCGTAAATGGATGTTGTTTTTGATAGGTTCGTTCATCATCCTGAATGCTTTGTGCGTGATTTCGACAAGCTACATCATGCTCCTTGCACTTCGGATGATGACTGCGATTGTAACAGGAGTTTTAATTTCTCTTGCCATGATTGTTGCAAGTGAAGCCATGCCGATCGCAAAACGTGGACTTGCTATATCATTCGTTTTCGGTGGTTTTACTCTTGCAAACGTGATTGGAGTACCAATAGGCACGGTCATAGCCGAAATGTACGACTGGAATGCAACCTTCCTGTTAACGACTTTTCTCGGTGGAATTGCATTTTTGGCATCTTTCTTCATTTTGCCTACTATGCACAGCCCATTTCGCAGTTCGATGCGCGAGCAATTTTCTTTGTTAACACACCCACGAATCTTAATGGCTTTTTTCATTCCATCTCTTGGATTTGGGGCTACGTATGCCGTTTATACGTATCTTGTTCCGATCCTGAAAGTAATGGAAGCACCAAGTAGTTCAATCAGTTTGATTTTGTTTGGCTATGGATTCATTTCCATTTTCAGCAACATACTCGCTGGTAAAATTGCCAGCTACAATGCTATCGGGCGCCTCCGGTTTGTTTTCCTCGTGCAAGCAATTGTTCTGATCAGTTTATATTGGACGACAAATAATTTTATCTTTGGATTGGTTAACATTGGCTTGATGTCATTAATGGCCATCCTTTTAACAACATCTACTCAGCTTTATTTGATAGACCTTGCCGGTATTTATCAACCAAAAGCTACAGGACTAGCTGCTTCACTGATGCCAGTGGCAAGCAATGTCGGTATCGCCTTTGGTTCCGCATTAGGCGGAATTGTTTACCATCAGGGAAATTTGATGAGTGTGTCATTGGTCGGTGGGCTGGTTGCTATCTGTGCAAGTCTTCTCACTTTCCTAAGTTATCGCTTAGACCAAAAACAAAAGAAAGCAGCATAACCTTGGGAATGGAATTTCACTATCTGGGATTCAATTGCTTCATTCTTTTGCCCGTCGTTTCATCGAAATGACGTCTCTGTCGAATAAAGTAAATGAGGGACACTGATTGTGTCAGCACCCCCATACGACTGCCTGTCGCACAAAAAGCTGCCTTAAAGACAGCTCCGATTTTAAGCTAGCGCACCTGTTAGTTTCAAGAAAAAAAACTGATTTCGTAGTGAAATTGGTTTTTTTATTTTTTACTTCCTCGAGACCAGATAACCACTGGAATCAATAATATAGATAATAACCCTCCAATAAATGATAATGTTGTATAACTTGAACCAGCCACAATCATTCCAGATAAGGCTCCACCAGAAGCTCCTGATAATGCAATTAAAACATCCACTGTACCTTGAGTTTTAGCCCGAGTTGAAGTTTCAGTTGAATCAACAATAAGAGCAGTCCCACTTATTAAACCAAAATTCCATCCTAATCCAAGTAAAGAAAGAGCAATTACTAGGAGAATCATAGAATCACCTGGTGCAATCGCTGATATTAAACCTGCCAGAAGCAACGTAGCTCCAGAGGCAATAGCCATAGCAGTACGACCAAACTTATCAACAAGGACACCTGTAACCAGTGAAGGGAGATACATTGCCCCTATATGAAAACCAATAACAAGACCTATTTCACCCAAGTTATGTCCATGATGTCTCATATGAACTGGTGTCATTGTCATAATAGCCACCATTACGATTTGAGTAAGAACCATAACTGTCGCACCAACAATAATACCTCTTTTGTTTGCTATTTGTTCAGTATCAGCCGAATGTCCTATTCGATCACTATCTTGGTTGGAAGCTTCTATCGTTCTTGCGATAACTAATGGGTCTGGGCGAAGCATGACGAAAAGTACAAGACCTGCCAGGATAAATGCTGCTGCTGATAAAATGAAAGGACCAGCAAGTGATGGAATGCCAATAGATGTAGCAAAATCCCCCATTACATTCACTAAATTCGGACCTGCAACTGCACCAAATGTTGTAAACACCATTGTAATACTAATAGCAGTAGCTCGTTGTTTATTGTTCGCTAAGTCCGTACCAGCGTAACGAGCTTGTAAATTTGTCGCTGTTCCTGCACCATAAATAAGCAGGGAAGCAAATAAAAGGAAAACACTATTTATTATAGCTGCAGTTATGACTCCTATTGCTCCAAGTCCACCTATCATAAAACCTGCTGTTAGACCTGTACGACGACCGTAACGTTGAGAAAGTCTCCCTACGATTAAAGCAGCCCCTGCAGACCCTAAAGTAAATAAACCCGAAGGAAGTCCAGCAAATGCATCAGTGCCAAGCATTTGTTGTGCAAGAAGTGCCCCCACCGTAATTCCAGCCGCTAACCCAGCACCACCAAAAATTTGTGAAATACTTATAATAATTAATGTGCGTTTGTATAACATTTTTTGTTTTTCTTGAGAATCTACATAACTCTGGTTCAATTGATATGCTTTATTAGACATTTGTTAATACCTCATTTATCATTCTGTAATTTCCAATCATGTACACCTTCCTCTAGACGAAATGCATTAAAACCTTTGGATCTTAAAAGTTCAACAGCTTCCACTGACATTAAACAGTAACAACCACGACAATAAGCAATCACATCACAATTGGTTGGTAAAGTTGAGAGTTTCTCGCTTAACTCTTCAATTGGCATAGAAACTGCACCAGGAATATGAGCTTCTTCATACTCCTCCATAGGTCTTACATCCAACAAAATAGCTTCACCTTTATCCATCCGTTCTTTAAGTTCTGAAAGTGAAACCCCATCCGTGCCAAGATTGGCATTTAAGAACTCTTGCTTAATTTGTTGAACCTGTACAAACTGTTTTTCTGCTAATGTATGCAAGGAAGTTAAAAAATCCGAAATGGCTGCATCTGCTAGTTCGTAAATGACGTAGTTCCCTTTCTTCTGAAACTTTACCAATCTAGAATTAGCAAGGGTTTGTAAATGTTGAGATACATTCGCCACAGACATATTAGTAGCTTTAGATAATGCCTCCACCGACTTTGGACCATGAGATAAAATATCAAGAATTTCCAACCGTTTTGGACTAGAAAGACTTTTACCTATTCTTGCGAACTCTTGATACAATAAATCCTTTAAATATCGATCATCAAACATGTAAAATCACCCTCTATCTATTCAAGTGTTTTATTCAATACTTGAATATTAATCAAAACTATAAGAATTGTAAAATAATTCCTTAACTCCAACCGTTTGTTAAAAGTTCCCCTTTTGTACTTAGTATGGCACTAAACCATATAAATGGGTATATAAAACAGTCTGTTTTCATGCAGAAAAGACTGCAGAGTCATCTCCAGACCATTTTCGCACAATATGAATACACTAAGCTTGTTGAACGAACCCCCCTTTAGTTCTATAAGAAAAAGCCGCCTTTAAGACAGCTCCAATCTTCAGCTAACGCACATGTCAGTTCAACAAAACCGGGTTTTCACCGTGTATTATGTTCATCAAAAATCAAACTAGTGGGAAATCCGTTAGTTCCTTAGCGCTTTTCTAACTTTCTTTGCAAAAACTAATGGATCATCAACAGCTTCGATATTAACGTAAATCAAATTCGGATTATCAAATAGCCACTCATTGTGTATGGATGAAACTATTATTCCTTGTTTAAGAATCAAAGCAACAAAATTCTTGACTTCTTTTTGCAAGAGTGCAACCCTACCTAGGCACAATGCTCGTCCAGTCTGATTATCTCTTGATTCAAATGAGAAAGAAGAGGTTACTCTAAAACGTTTTCCTAAAATTTTTGCTTTTATTTCATTTCGGTTTATGGTTGTTACACATTTCCCACCCGCAAAACCTTCTTGTCCACCGATAATTCTAGCAAACTTTTGACAAATTAATTCATCATTAGATGCCATCTATTCATCCCCTCCCTAATATTAATAGAATATGAATCAATGAATAGATCCGAAACGGATATGAATCTATTTTGAAATGAAAACTATTTTTATATCTTGTTCAAACTATACTGCTCCTGTTAGCTCCATAAGAAAAGAGCTGATCACCAAAGCTCACTAATGAACCATTTATTAGAGGTGGAACAATTATTATTCAAGCATCAATATCCTCTGTAATGAAAAACAAGCTTAATAAAAATCTCTCTAAAACTTAATCGATAATACAAGCCTTGCCTATAAAAAAACAAGGCCTTATTGGCCCTGCATTTTATTCGACTATTACTTTCCCAACCATTCCTTTCTCGAAATGGTACCGACATATCAGTTCATATGTACCGGACTGTTTCGGATTCACGGTAATGTTTTTTTCTTCACCTGGCTGGAGCTCAACGTCAATTCCGAGCTTTTCCAGTGTGAAGGTGTGCTCTTTACTGCCTTTGTTTTTCAATATCAACGTTGTGCCTGTTCCATTCGGAATAGTGATGACTTTCGGATTAAAGAAATCATCGTTCAACTCGACCTCAATCGATTTCCCCGTCTCCATAGGCTGATTTATAACACCGGATTCGGCAAATACGCCGAGTGAGCCTACTGTTGCCACAACTACAACAATTGCAAGCACAACGCCCAATCCTGTTACCCACTTTTTCATAGACATTCGCAATCCCTCCTTTCCTCTATTTTTTTCTAATTCATTAAATATTATTACTATAAATTTGGTTGCGTGCTTTCAAATAGTAACTTTTTTATCTGAAACAGTGAAAAGAGGGTGATCGACTCTAATCTTCTGGAGTCTATTCTTATGCAACTAAACTGCCCGTTTATCCATAAGAAAACGAGCTGCCAAGGCAGCTCCCTTATTTGAAGTAAAGCACTTGTTATCTGAATAAGTAGTTACCTTTTATTTCTCGTTTAATTGCTCTACCCACTCTATAAACCAATCTTGAGGTTTCTTAACAATATTTTTAGTAGGTGGGTCAATTTCAAGATTTACTTGAGAAAAGGCTTTCCCATTAGAATAAGCTTGAACGATCAGTTTACCGGCTACAACGGTATTGGCATATTCATGGCTGTGACCGGTAAAAATGAATCGACCTCATCATCGATTTTTGGAGCCATCTATAGCTCCACTGGAATTTGCCCCTGACTGATCTGATTTAGCTGAATCATGTGCCAGTACAACAATTACTTTGATCCCTTTTTCCTTTAAAAGCTTAACGGTTCGGTTAATAGCTGTAACTTCATCCGTAATTTCTACTTCCTTTCGATTTTCAGGCGCCACATACAGGTTAGTCTCTTTTGTGACGACACCGATAAAGCCAATATTTATTCCGTCAATTTGTTTAATAACATACGGTGGTAACAAGGGAGTACCCGATTTTGTATCGATGATATTTGCAGAACTGTAAGAAGTATTGGCACCTTGAAAATAACCTGTTTTTTTATTGAATCCTCCATAAATAAGACGTTTCATCTCATTTACGCCTTGGTCTAATTCATGATTTCCAGGTGTCCCGACATCAAAGTGCAGGAGATTTAAAAATTCAATCGTGGGTTCATCGAGAAGAGATTGGAGGACTTCCTCCTACCATATCACCAGAATGAACAAGTAGTGTATTTGGGTTTTCTTTTATATACTTTTTTAAATAGGCAGCCAGGTATTCAGCACCCCCTGCCATGGTTCCTGAAACCATTTGATATTTGTTTAGTTGGCCGTGAAAATCATTAACGCCTAACAATTGAACTTGAATGTGGCGGTTGGATGTGGAATGATTCGTTGTGGAATGTTTGGATGATAATGCTGTGATTTTATAAGTTACGAGAATGATGATAAATACCAAGATGAACAAAGAAGTTATGGCCTGAAACTTTGACAACTTCCGATCCCTCCCTCTAGATGTAAATTAAGAATAACTCTGGAATTTTATATCCGTATAAAGGGACCGTGATTTTTTGTTATATTTTAGATAATAATTATTAAATTAACCCAGCACATGCATATCCTTTTAAAAATATTCATACTGCTTAACATTTAGAAATCTGTTAAGATTTTGACTAGATTATTTAAAAAAGGATCCAATTTATTTTCCATTAACCCGATAGTAAAAAAATGCAGCTGCTAATTCAGTTAGTATTGAAATCTGCTCCGTTGTAAAAGAAGTCCAACAAAAGGAGTGTTAATCCTTTTTGGATCAACACTCCCGTTAGTGCAGCAACATTCAACGTTATTTTTTTAGGTTTGCCTTCATTAAAGAGGAAATTTTTTGCTCATCTGTATTTTGGATTTCTTCCAGCTGATTAATAATCAGCTCTTGTCGATGTAAGGAATGGTTTTGACTTAACTTCGCTTTCCCCTCTATCTTGTTGATTTTTATTTTGAAGCCTTGAATTCCTTTGTTCATCCCAGCGAGAAAGTCAGCGTCTAAATCTTGCAATTTGTATGAACTATCAGGGGCTTCATACTTCAATACCATGTCCTGCAAGGAATCCGTTAACTCCTGTTCATCCTCAATAAGTTCGGCTTCGCCGTATACATGAACAGTCACATAATTCCATGTTGGTACTGCTTGATTGGTCTCATACCAAGAGGAGGAGATATAACAGTGAGGACCATGAAAAACTGCTAAGACTGTTTGATTTTTAATATCTTTCCATTGATGGTTCGGACGAGCAAAATGACCATACAAATAGTTTTTCTCCTTATTCAACAGCAGTGGTAAATGTGTAGCAAAAGGCAAGCCTTCATGCATTGAACACAATGTCGCAAAACCATTCTCCTGTATTACATCGTAGGCTACTGCTAATTCTTTTATTTCAAATTGCTTAGGGATATACATAAAAAATCTCCTTTCCACCTGATATAAACTTTTAAACAGACAATTGATTCGTAAAAATTATTAAACACAATCATAGCAACTTTTACTAAATGTCTATCCTCGAGAACCTCATCTATAATTATCCTACCTCACTCTACTTCATTAAAAAAAATACCCCTTAATTATGACCTTTCAAAAAAAGTTATAGTAGTGTTTTGGTCATTATAAAGTCCATTTGTTCTTCATCACCCATATAAAAAGAGTGGGCTCCAGTTTGAACAAACCCCAGTTTCTTGTAAAAGGCAATAGCATTTTCATTTTTCTCCCATACGCCTAGCCAAATTTTCTTTTTGTTATGTTCCATCGCAATTTCCATTGCTTTATTTTGCAGACATTTACCAATCCCAAGTTTTTGAAATTTGTCCTTTATATAAATCCTCTCAATTTCAAGTGATTCATCACCCATTTCTTCAGACTGAGCATCATTGGTATTGATCTTTAAATATCCAGCGACTTCATTATTAAAATAAACAAAAAAGAATTGCGAAGAAATATTGGATAATTCTTTTTCTAATTGTTTTAAGTTAAATGCCTTTTCCAAATAGGCATTCATATTTTCGGGTGTGTTCTGATGCTTAAATGTCTCATTAAACGTTTCATAACTAATTTCTTGAAGTTTGCGTGAATCTTCAAGGGTACACTTTTTTGTATTAATAGTCATTTAAATATATCGCTCCTTTATATAATTAGTAATTTCTCTTGTTTCCCTTTTTTACAAATCCCCAGTCTTTTTCTATATTTTTTCTTACCCTTTGAAGAAGATTGAAAGTGGTTTCTACTTCTCTTTCGGAAAATCCCGCTAATGCAACGATATTGGAATAATCATTTTCTCTTTTTATAAAAGGATAAACATTTTTCCCTTTCTCTGTTGGAAAGAGTTTTTTAATTTTTTTGTTATGTTTATCTTCTTTCTTTTCAATAAATCCATTAATTTCAAGTTTTTTTATAGCACGAGCTGCTGTTGTTCGATCTACTTTTATCATTTCAGCTAACTTTTCTTGAATGATTCCTGGATTTTCACATATCCGTACAAGGTACAAATACTGCCCTTTTGTAAGGTCATATTCTTTAAATTCTATATTACTTATAGAATCTAATGCCCTTGCTATCATTCCAATTTCACGAAGAATTTCCTTCATAATTAACTCCTTAGTACGTATTTTTGTTGCAAATGCAATAAAAAGGATATATATTAAATTTAACTTAAATTCGTTGCATTTGCAACAAAAAAAATAATGATAAAGGGGTCGAGTAAATTGAAATATATTTTTTATGTATTAGGAATTTTAATATTAACCCTTGGTATTTCTTTCACTATACAATCAGACCTTGGAACTTCACCTTTTGATGCACTTTTAGTAGGACTGTCCATAAATGTGGGGCTTACTGTGGGAAGCTGGGAAATAATAATAGCTTTAATATTGATAGGTTGTAATTCATTTTTAAAAAGACAAAGACCAGAAGTTTTGGGGTTGTTAACAGCATTTATAACGGGTATAGGTATTGATATGTGGCTTTTTTTATTGCACAATTTGATAAGACCTGAACTATGGTACAGCAAAGTTGTTTGTTTTGGAATCGGCTTAGTTGTTATAGGATTAGGAACTGCAACATATTTAAACACAAATTTTGCACCGATTCCAGTTGACCGATTAACATTAATCATACAAGAATTAACTAGCACAAATATATTTTTTTCGAGAACATTCATTTACCTCGTATTCTTGATAATGGCAATGATTTCAAATGGACCAATTGGCGTTGGAACCTTATTAACCGTTTGTTTAGGGGGGCTAATACTTAATTACTTTATGCCATTTACTGAAAAAGTATTAGACCGGATATTATCACACTCTAGTACATCACCAAATTATGCTAAAGATAAAAACCATTTAATATAGAATACTTTTTATTTTTCTTGTTCAACTATCCTGCCCCGATAGTTGCATAAAAAAAAGCTGCCTTAAAGACAGCTCCGATCTAGCTAAGGCACCTGTTGGTTTAAGAAAAAAGCGTTATAGGGTCCAATTGATAAGCAATCCTGCTTGTGCTAATCCACCACCGAAACCATATAATAAAATCTTCTCACCATTACTGAGCTTTCCTTCACTTACTCCTTTATCTAAAGCTAATGGTATTGATGCTGAGGAAGTATTTCCATACTCCACTAAGCTATATAATGTACGCTCAATTGGAAAACCACTTCTATCACATATTGACTCAATCATTCTTAAATTTGCACTATGCGGAACAAACCAATCAACATCATTCAAATGGAATTCAGTATTTTTCATCACAGTTTGCATTCCTTTTGGAACAGTAGTAACAGCCCATTTATAAACCTCACGTCCATTTTGCACAAGGTTACCACTATTATTCAAGTCTTCACCATTTATACGTGTCGATAGGTTTGTACTATATAAATGTTTTCCGCCTGCTCCTTCCGAATATAAATGTGAAGAAATAAAACTTGGTTGTTGTTCATCATATTCTACAAGAACTGCTCCTCCACCATCTCCAAATAAAATACAAGTGGCTCGGTCTTCATAGTCCATAATTTTAGATAGAGTATCAGCTCCAATAACAAGGACTTTCTTGTTTAAACCAGATGTTACTAATCCATTAGCTACATGCAACCCATAAGTAAATCCTGCACAAGCAGCGTTTAAATCAATAGCTCCAGTATTCTTAATACCTAGCTTTGCTTGGACTAAAGAAGCTACACTTGGTGTGTTGAAATCAGGTGAAAAGGTACAGACAATAATCATATCAACATCTTCGACTGATTTATCATACCGTTCCATTAAATCCTTTACAGCTTTATAACTTATATCACTAGTAAACTCTTCTTCATGTGATATTCTTCGTTCTTTAATTCCAGTACGTTTAACAATCCATTCATCATTGGTTTCAATCATTTTTTCTAAGTCTTTATTTGTTAACCTTTTTTCTGGAACATAAGAACCTATCGCAGTAATACGTGCTTTAGATTTAATCACAGAGTAACCACCTCGTTGTATGAATTATATCAATTTCACCACTTGATATTATTACCTGGTACTAATTATAAAGTAAAAAAAATCTTATGCAACTATCCTATCCCTTTAGTTTTATAAAGAAAAGACTGTCTTAAAGACAGTTCCTATCTTCAGTGACATTTTAGTTGGAGAACAACGTATTACTTATAGAAAATATGAGATTACACCTATGAGACATAAGAGTAATGCTACTTTCGTTCAGTTTTGTTGTGACTCTCTAAATGAAATTTTATTTGCAACGTCTTCATCTGGATATTCATATTGGTAATTATCATCTTCCCAAAAACAAATTCTGAGTCCAGTCCTTTCAATATCTTTTTAAAAAGTTTAACATTACATCCCAGTAATTCCCTTCCAAAGTTCTATAATTACGTAGATCTTCTTGTTCAACAATCCTGCCCCGTTAATGCCATAAGAAAAAGGCTGCCGAAGCAACCTTCCTTATTGAAGTAAAGCACCCGTTAGTTTAAGTACAATCCTTCACAAATCATAAGAAAAATGCACCCAAAGTATCTCTCAACAAGCTAGTGAAACTTCTGCTCATTTACTATTTTTATACCATTTATCTGTTTCAAATTCCTCTGGAATCGATTGCTCAACAGCGTCATCAAATCCTAATTGTTCAAGGATTTCCAACCATAAATCTCTTTTAAAATCAGGTAATTTCGTGCCACACCAGGGACAATAGGTTATCTCTATACTTGAGCTACCTCCATCGTGGATTAGTAACCCATATTCATCAAACCTTTTATTATAATTAATCAAAATGTCTGGACAATCAAATGGGTTAGCGTGAATCATGCAATTAATATTAACTTGGTCTTTCATAACCTCGCAGCAGTGATTATTCATAATTATAGTCTAACCCACTGCTTTTGGATTAATAATTTGCCAGGTTAATGTTAGGGGAGTGCTTTTTTGATATTCGCCTCTATCTGTTGATTCTTCTCCTATATCTTTTGCCGCACCTACGATCAAGTTCATATCTTCAATTTCATGACTGCTCCAGCATCCCGTAAGAGACAGAAGCAAAAGAACTAGCAGCGAAATCGAGATAAACCGTACATGTTACGACTGGGCAGCATGCTTTTTCCCCCCCTTCAATCTCGAGATAATGAGTAGCAGAAGTGGCATTATACCAATCAAAAACAACGCGACTTTTCCGATCATATCCCCCAGATTAAATACGTCATTAACATTTTTCGGGATCATGGAAACGATGTATATAACAGGAAGCAAGCCATACATAAATGAATGAATGTTCTTTTTGAAGAGTTGAGCCAGCCCCAAAGCAGCAGCATAGTAACCAATGGTAAAGCTAGTAAATAATTTCATAATCCATATCGTGAGCAACAAAGAATCATACCGTTCAAATACCAAACCGGTTATTTCAAAACTACGTATGAGGTCCATTGTCGGCCATGTTCTCGTTACCACTCCATCGACGGATAACCCTCCTATGACCATCACGACTGTCATCAAGTAAAAGATCAAGGGAATGCTTATTCCAAACAGAACTGCTTTTACGGCTTTATTTGGCTGTTTCATAAACGCCACAAGGAGAAACATGATTTCAAAACCTGTATACGAGAGAGAAGTTGTCTCTATTCCCTTTAGTAAAGGTTTAATTCCCAATCCTAGTACCGGGCGTAGATTATTCAGCTCAAATATTTTAAAGCTCAGTAAGGTAACCAGAAAAAAAATGATGACTGTAATAGGGAATATAATTTCACACAGACGTGCGATCGGATTGATACCTCCTCTGATAAAATAGAGACCTATCCACATAAATGGCAGGATGATGGCCCAGTGGGGGGTGCCTTCCAGCAAAAACACGCTTGTTACGTCGGCCAATGCACGCGCCTGATACCCACAAAGTGTAATAAAATAACCTACAAGGAGGAGACTAAGTAACCATCCCCCCCATTTTCCTACTATTTCTTGGCTATATTGATAAAAGGTTTTTTCAGGAAACTGCTGGCCTAATTTGACAATGATAACTCCTGCCAGCATTGCGATCAAACCACCTAAAATAACGGTTATCCATACATCTGGTGTTTTTACCTTCTCCACAGATGTTCGGGACAAGGTGAAAATTCCTGTTCCAATTATAAAATTGAGAACGATAACTGCTGCTTGCGAAGTCGTAATGCGGTCTTTGGGACTGATTATCATCGCTGGTTCACTTCCTTTCATAAGGAGCTATTACGTGTGGAATCTTTCGTATGCATCATCTTCGGACGACGCTTCATCATCATAAGTGGCATACGAACCATAAAACCTTTCCAGTCCCTTAAGTAATAAAGAAAAAAATAAGTAAAATAAGGATATTTTCTATAACATCAGATGTCCCTTTTTATTTGTCAAAAAAATCAATATAAACACCAGTAAAAGTTACTGGAGCCCAAATAATTAATCCATATTAATATCGCTATGTATTTTAAGCTTTTCATCATGTTATTATTATGGCTTTTATAATTGAAGACTATGTAAAAGAGCAAGCCATTAGCACAGTCCGTAAACACTACGCTTGTTGAACTAACTCCCTCAATAAAGAAAGCAAAACCTCTCGATATCTCCGTTTTTCTTAGATTTTCATAGTAGTTTACCTGCCGGTAA
>NZ_JBHZPF010000119.1:0-4004 GCF_042787975.1 Peribacillus sp. YIM B13482 | reverse complement strand
GCGAGCATCTGGAGGGGAAATCAACCACAACTCACTACCTGGTAAATAGCAACAAAGTATGTGAAAACAGCCTTTTATTTAAAAGGTTCCAATCAATAGCGGATAGATTAATGCCATCAGCAGATAATATGAGCGGAGGAGTGAAATATATGCAACAAGATAATACTGATTCATTTAATGTTCTATACCTAATTGCTTTTGGGGATGAATCCAAAAATAAATGCTGCAGAAGAGAAGTTAAGTGCGTTGTTTCCAGACGATTATAAGTTGATATTTACCCCTAAGATTGGTTACTGGATTCTTCATTCCTATTAAGGATACCTAAATCAAAGGAAAAAATGGAATCATATGGAAAAGTAAACTAGGAACAAAGAATAGTTTATTCGAACTGTTCATTAACTACTTCCTATCTCCTCTGAAAACTGTCATAATAATAAAGATGAAATTTTGTGGAGAGTGCTCATATGATTTGGTTATTCTTATCTTTATTGGGTTTAATATTTATTGTTTTAGCAATCTTTTATTTTGTATATAAAGCTAAAACATATGATAATAATCATTAAGTACTATTTCATTTATATTTGATTTCATTTTTTCAATAGGCAGTGGGAGCAATTTTAATAGGATTACTTCTTATTATCATTGGACTGAAGGTTCCTAATAATTCAGGCCATCTTCTCTTGCTTATGTCGCCCATTTTATTTCCAATTTTTATTTCGGATTGTACTACAATTTTATGTTCTCATTTGGACCTGAAATTTGTATAATTAGAAGAGCGCCGGAAAACACCCGGATAGCAAGTCAAGGGTTTCAGCACTGGCAATAAGATAAGATGTAATTCCTGCCGTTGAAATTACGTAGGGAACGTGTTCGAATCCTGTCAGAGGCTCACTTTTCTATGATGCAATTTGTGTCATATCTTCAATAAGCCTTAATTAAATAGGCGTTATTCTTCATTAAGAAGTTTCGCCTTGCCTCACAGAACCAAAGGGGGGGCAGTTTAGTTTAAGTTCATTTCTTCACATAAACTATATAATAGCAATATAGTTTATTCTATTAATTATTGTAATACACTATGATATGGTTATAATGAGGCAGAAAAGGTTTGTGACTAGGTCGCGCCTTGGCTTGACGCCTAAACAGGAGCATCTACATCCTTTCTGCAAATATATGGAGTAAGGAAGGTTAACATGAGCAACAGTGAAACTAAAACAGAAGTTATCTTAATTGGCGCCGGTATTATGAGTGCGACTTTGGGAACATTCCTGAAAGAGTTAGTGCCGGAATGGGAAATCAAAGTGTTTGAGAAGCTTGAAGACGCAGGGGCGGAAAGCTCTAACGAGTGGAATAATGCGGGAACAGGGCATGCTGCACTGTGTGAGCTTAACTACACAACTGAAAAACCGGACGGATCTATAGATATTAGCAAAGCTATTAAAATTAATGAACAGTTTCAGCTTTCAACGCAGTTTTGGTCTTATCTTGTAAACAGCAAGCTGATAAAAAACCCTCAGGACTTTATCATGCCATTGCCTCATATGAGTATGGTGTTAGGGGATGAAAATGTAACATTCTTAAAGAAACGCTTTGAAGCGCTTTCAAAAAATCCTCTGTTCCAAGGGATGGAGTTTTCTGAGGACCCGGCAAAACTGATGGAATGGATTCCGCTTATTATGCAAGATCGCCTTTCGAATGAAGCTATAGCGGCAACTAAAATCGACTCTGGAACGGATGTCAACTTTGGTGCTTTAACACGCATGTTGTTTGACCACTTAAAGACTAAAAACGTCGATATCAAATATAAACATAGTGTTGATAATCTTAAAGTTACTAGCGATGGCTCATGGGAATTAAAAGTGCGTAATGTCGATAGCGGAAGCGTAGAGCGTCATACTGCAAAATTTGTCTTTATCGGAGGCGGGGGCGGAAGCCTTCATTTACTGCAAAAATCTGGTATTCCTGAAGGGAAGCACATTGGCGGTTTCCCAGTAAGCGGATTTTTCATGGTATGTAATAATCCAGAAGTAATTGAGCAGCATCAAGCAAAAGTATACGGAAAAGCTAAAGTTGGTGCTCCACCAATGTCTGTTCCGCATCTTGATACACGATATATCGACAGTGAAAAATCGTTGCTATTTGGACCATTTGCCGGTTTCTCACCGAAGTTCTTAAAAACAGGTTCAATGTTCGATTTAATAACTTCCGTAAAACCGGATAATGTCTTAACAATGTTGGCGGCGGGTGCAAAAGAGATGTCATTGACAAAATACCTGATCCAGCAAGTTATGTTATCGAAAGAACAGCGCATGGAAGAGTTACGAGAGTTTATCCCGAACGCTAAGAGCGAGGATTGGGATTTAGTAGTAGCTGGCCAACGTGTACAAGTTATCAAAGATACTGCTGAAGGCGGCAAAGGAACGCTTCAATTTGGTACGGAAGTTGTTAGTTCCGCTGATGGCTCGATTGCAGCATTACTAGGTGCTTCTCCAGGTGCTTCCACTGCTGTTCACGTTATGATAGAGGTAATTAAAAAATGCTTCCCGCAACATCTGAAAGAGTGGGAACCAAAAATCAAAGAAATGATTCCTTCTTATGGCGTGTCACTAATGGAAAATCCAGAGCTTCTGCAAGAAATTCATGCTTCAACAGCAGCGGCTCTTGGTCTAAAAGAAAAAGAGCTAGCCCATAGTTAATTCTTTGGATGTAGAAACAAGGTATGAATTTACTTAAGGAATTGAGTAAATAATAGAATGCCATTGGAAGTAAAACATAGAACCTTTGATCTATCTTTGGATTGAAGGTTCTTTGTTTTGTCTTAAAGAGTAATTTTCTTATTCAACTGGTATGAACGAAGCTGTCTACCCACCACACCTAAATGTTCGAGGAAGAAGGTATTAGTAAATCTTTTGAAGAAAAATAAAGAGATTGGTAAGAAGTGCTTAAATACTTTCTGATATTTAATGAAATTTAAAAACGGTAAAACTATTTGCTAATACTTTAGGGGGGAATATTGAAACAAGCATTACTGATAATCGGAATTATGGAAGTTATTAAGAAGAACAAGGAGTTTTTGAGAAAGAAAAAATCGTTAATAACATTAATACTGTAATTGAAAAAGCAATAAATAAAAGTATCTCAGTTGTTTTTATGAGAGATTTAGATGTTTCAAATGAGAAGGACCTGGATTCCAGATACACCGGGACATTAGAGTACCATCAACTGCTATCATATTTGATAAAGCTTCCCCGAATTCTTTTTATGGCATTCCATTACACGAGCATGTAAGTAAAAATAATATAGAGCGTATGGTAATAATGTGGTGTATTTGTTTAAACCTGTTCACAATAATTACCGATAAATATCATCTTCAACGAACTGGTACTTTACTTCGTTACCAGGAGCTGCTGATAAGTGATGTTTAATCAATTGGACTTCCTCTTTACGTAATAAGGGAATAGAATATAAATAAAAAGGTGATTACAATTAAAAAAGTAAAAAGTATCCTATTTTTCCTTCTTGGATTCATATCCCTTGTGATTGGTGTTGCAGGGACTGTGTTACCTGTTCTGCCGGGCGGACCGTTTTACTTATTCGCTGCTTTTTGCTTTGCGAGAAGTTCAAAGTCGATTGAAAACTGGTTCAAAAGCACCTCATTATATGAAAAATACGTTGAAGCATTCCTACAAAAAAAAGGTATGACTAGAAAAGAGAAAATTAGAATCAATTTAGTTGCCGATTTCTTCATCATAATTTCTGTATTTTATGTGGACATCCTTTTAGTGAAAATCCTGTTGGTGGTGCTCGCCCTCTACAAACATTATTATTTCATTAAAAAAATTAAGACAATTGACCTAAACAGTACGAAACAAAGAACCTCTTGAAAATGTTCTTCAATTAACGGGTGCTTTACTTCAGTAAGAGAGTTGCTTTGAAGTGAACCCAAAAAGTTAGACACTTTATTTAATTAGGCAGCCTTGAGGGCATGAACCCGGTAATCTACCGGG
>NZ_JBHZPF010000118.1:0-4127 GCF_042787975.1 Peribacillus sp. YIM B13482 | reverse complement strand
ATAACCTTCACCAAAAATCCTCCAAATAAATAATCAATTATTTCCTTTATTTTACCATAAAACCCACAATTTTTATTGAAGTAACCTGCCCCGATAGTTGCATAAAAAAAAGCTGCCTTAAAGACAGCTCTGATTTTCAGCTAACGTACCTGTTAGTACATTAAAGCATAGTTTACTATTTGCGATTTTTTAATATTCGAACCTCTTCTTCTAGTTTATCTATTTTTTGTTGAAGTTCTTTTTTCGGTTTCACTAGTTTTCTTAGTAAAAACAATATTAATATTATGAAAAGAAAAGATAGAATTAATCCTGGAATACCTATATTACTCAACAAATACACACCGCCCAATTAATATCCTTAACCAAATTTTAGTTTTTTTTATAAAAATAGTAAATAGTTGTGGTTCGACTAAGCTACGCTTAATGAACTAAACTGCCCCGTTAGCTTAATAACAAAAAGGCTACATTGCCTGCTCCTCCTATATTCATTCAGGTTCAACAGTAAAGTTTTTTACTGGCTTCACTATGACTTCTTCAATTGTAAAATTAGGAGAATCATATTTAAGATATATATGTCCTTTCCTTACGTATTCCTCAGCTTCCTCAATGGTTTTAAAGCGTTTAGCATAACCATCACCAGAGCACCTGTCCGGATAGCCTGTTGAACGTAAATCCTCATAAATATAGTATTTGAATTTATTTAAGTAATTGGACACTATGTACATTAAAAATCCTCCTTAAATTCCGCGATTTATTTACCATAAAAATCAAATTTCTTTCTTCAACTATCCTGCCCCGATAGTTCCATTAGAAAAAGGCTGCCACAGTAACCCCTTATAGAACTAAAGCACCCTATAGTTTAAGTAGAAACCTTCACAATCTCTTCTAAACTTTAACATATTCCAATCCCTAAAATAGGTTGTTCCAGAATCTAGTGCAATACAAAAAGCCGCCTTCTTATTAAAGAAAAGCGCCCTTTAATTGAACTGTTAATATTATATTATCGCCCGTTTTATAATTTAGATAAGTTACAAATCTGACGAATGATTTTCCGTAGTCCTTGGCATAGTAAACTTTTCATTCCTTCACAAAACCAGTAATTTGACGATATAGCTTCTCGGGATGGGTGAGATTGACCATATGGTCAGCACCTGGAATTTCTATGATTCGAGCGTCTGAGTGCTTTCGAAAGTAATTGGCAACACGAAGGTTATCGGGTGAATCCTCCTTACCGATTATCAATAATGTTTTGGCCGTCAATTCTCCTAATCTTTCGATGGCCGGTGGTTGCGGCCAAATCAATTTAACAGCCGGCCATTCAAACATTCGGTTCATATGGTGCCGGAGCATTTGATCCATCAAATTCAGGTGAGGACTCACCGTTACAACACGATACGATGGATCACTGAGCAAAAGCTCAACCATCTTACCGATATCTGGGGCAGCTTCATGTATCGCCTTTATATTCTTTTCAAATTCCTTTGAATAGCTAAACCCAGATAATCCAGGCGCAAGCAAAACAAGTTTTGAAACCCTTTCAGGATAATTCAGAGCAAATTCAGTGGCAATTTGGCCACCCATTGAGTGACCGATAAGTGTCGCCTGATTGATTTCTAGATGATCAAGCAGCGACAGCAAATCTTCAACATGGTTGACATCTTCTAAAGGGGTCGGTGATTTCCCGGTCCCACGTCCGTCAAAAGCAACGACCTTGTAGTGTTTCGCTAAAGGAGATGCGACAAATGTCCAGTTCCGTACATCAGCACCACCGGTAAGGAGAACCACAGGATGACCATTACCATTAACTTCGTAATACAAATCCACTGAAATCCCTCCATTCATTACAATTTAATCTTATAATTTAATAATTAAAACTATGTTATCTTTCTTATATAATCCTGCTTTTTTCTGGCTTAACTTACAATTCAAGAAGCACCTTTTAATTTCCTTCCTTATTCTAGGATATGGCCCGATTGTTGAACACAAGTTAAAAACCTCTCTTCAACTAAACTGCCCCGTTAGTTGCATAAAGAATAAGCTACTGTTCAATTACAATAAAGCTGTTTTCTTTTAATATCCTTATCATGCATAAAACCGTTCAAAAATTTGAACGGTTTTTAAAATAGTTGATTAAAAATCTTCGAACTGTACTTATTTCATTTATAATGAGTAACAATAAAGGCTTTTTAAATACGAATTATAACGTAAGTCAATTATTTATCTCGTTCACTATACTATTGATTAGAGCGATAAGCGCTTGCTTAGTGCCCTCGTCTGTTACTGTAGCATTATCATTAAATTTGGTTCGGACTGATGGAACTAGCAACGATCCACTTTTAACAACAGTAGTATCCAACATATCCAGCGTAAGCAGTAAAGATTCATGCGCTTTTTCTCCCCCCGCAATCGATGGAGAAGCCGTTATAACAGCTACTGGTTTTTTATACAGTTCAGCTGATGAGACAAGCCACTCTAACGCATTTTTCAAGACTCCTGGTACACTTTTTGCATACTCTGGCGTACAGATAATAAGCGCATGCGATTCATCTAGCATCTTTCGAAAATCCTCAACAACAGCTGGTGGTTTCATTCTATCTATATCTGGATTGAAATGGGGAAGTTCTTTTATTCCATTATAAATAGTATAATCAATATCTTCGGGAATAAAAGCTGCTAAAGCCTTTAATATATTTGTGTTGGATGAACCTTCTCGAATGCTTCCTGAAATAGCTATTATCTTTTTTTGTTTGGTCATATTATCACCTCTACGAACAGATTACTTGTTCAACTACAAAAGAATCAAAGATATTGAACTATTTAACGAAAATCCAACAACTTTATTTGTAATTAAACATCTTTATTGTTATTGAAAAGCTGCCTTAAAGACAGCTCCGATCTTCAGCTATAGCACCCGATAGTTCATTAAGGGTTTTGCACTTCATTTTCCGAATGTATGATAATTGCAAGACCCGTACATTCAAAAGGTTGCCGCAGCAACCTCAATTATTGAAGTACAAGTCCTCTCTTTTCTATTTTTGATATGTAAAAGTTTATTTCTCATATACAATAGGGACTAGATCCATCCCCACCCTTTGAGCTGCAATATATCGTCTGTAACCATCCTTAAGGATCTTTGTATCCTTATTAATCGTAATGGGTTCATCTAAGCAGCCTGTCCGTTTAACATGATTTAAGACTTGCTGTGTTTTTTCGACACTCGGATTCGAATTTAAAAAATCTTCCGTTACAACAATCTGATTTAGTAAAATAAACTCTTCTGTTTCATCTGGTTTCATTTTTATTTCCCCCCCTATCTGGAGTCTAATTATATACTCTATTCACCTGTTATAAGACAAAGTTAATCAAGCTGTTCTCACTTTCTTCGTCCTCCAACATTAAAGCAAGCAATCTATTTAACATCAGTCAGATTATCAGAAGCAAAAAAATTAAAGGATCAGTGAGCTAAGCTCACTGATCCTTTATTAAATATGTATCCAACACGAGTACGTAACGATCTACCTTGCACTATTATGAATAGTTGATTACCTATTTATGATCTTTCGACCATAAATAAACAGTTCACCACCCATAATAATGGTTCGTTCGACCATATAAAATACCTGTACACCCATATACAACCTTTCGGCTGTATAAGAACGTTAACTTTAATTGAATCGTTTGCTCAATGAAGTCTTCGGCACTCGATATGATCTTCGCTCGACCCTATATGATAAGTTGGGACCTTATGACAATAATATCTTCTAGAAATACGACTGTCATAAAACCTTTCTTTACCATATAAAATCTTCCTCTGATTGCATAAGATCATTTATTTCTAAATCACCTATATACAATCTTTGGCTGAATTATATAGATCCTTTTTAGGATCTATATAATTTCGGGCTCAACCGTTACGTACTCGCTACCTATATAATGAGCAAGTTTAGTCCAATATATACGGTGTTGTAAGGGATTATTTTTGTCTGTTATTTGTTTATTGTATTGAAAGTATGATTATTGTAAGAATCGTTCTTTCAAAAGGCCGCCAATTGTGAAGTGAACCCAAAAAGTTAGACACTTTATTTAATTAGGCAACCTTGAGGGCATGAACCCGGTAATCTACTGGG
>NZ_JBHZPF010000117.1:0-4392 GCF_042787975.1 Peribacillus sp. YIM B13482 | reverse complement strand
CAAAAATCCTTTTAGATTGTCAACAGCCCCATAAGGGACACTTTTTTATGTGTGTCCGTTATCCGGGGTATAGTTCACCTTACTGGGGCTTTGTCTTTTTATTTTGAAGTAGATGTAGAGATCATCGAAGTAGCACTCCTTTTATCCTGAAGTTCCTTTTTAATATTATTAATACTTATATATAAATTAAAATCTTTAATTTTATTTAATTATAATTTATAAGTATACTTAGTGTAACAATATTTTAAATATTCAAAATAGTAGGCATTCAAAGCCTTCTATGTGAGAAAAGGGGTGGAATTCATTTAATGAGTTATAACTTAAACGAAAATCTAAAAAGAAGCTCAAGCAATTTCCCGGAAAGTATCGCTTATATCTTTAGAGATAAAAGTGTTACTTATCAAGAACTAAATCAGAAGGTGGATCGATTGGCTGCCGGTCTGTATGTACAAGGAATCAGGAAGGGAGATGGAGTGGCTCTAATTTTAGGAAATAGCCCTGAATTTCTCATTGCGTACTACGGCATTTTACGTCTAGGTGCATTTGTTGTTCCTATCAATCCTTTGTATACCCAAGGGGAAATCAACTACTTATTAGACAATAGTCAAGTCAAAGCGGTCATTACTCATGTTTCTGTAGAACCGAAGTTATCAGAAGTAAAAAAGCAGTTGGAAAATCTGAAGATTGTGATTTATACCGAAGCCGAGAATCAGGAATCGACATGGGAGCATCTCATGGAAACAGGCACAAGCTTCAATGCAGATGGAAGCCCTTACATTGATGAAGAAGACCTTGCAGTCATTCTATACACATCAGGAACAACCGGGAAACCAAAGGGTGCAATGTTAACGCATCGGAACTTGGTTTCAAATGCGGACTCCATTTCAAAATTACTAGAACTCGATGATAAAGATCGTGTCGTAGCTGTTCTGCCAATGTTCCACGTATTCTGTATGACAGTTTGTCTGAATGCGCCAATTGCTTGTGGGGCAACAGTCCTGATCCAGCCTAAATTCAGCCCTCATGACGTGGTCACGACCATTCGAGAAAAAAAGGCAACCGTGTTTGCTGGAGTACCTACGATGTACAGTTTTATCTATCAATTGCCTGAAGCGAATGCAGAGGATTGCCAATCTATTCGCCTGTGTATCTCTGGAGGTGCCTCGATTCCGGCAGAGCTGCTGCATAATTTTGAGAACAAGTTTAGTGTTTCTTTATTGGAAGGATATGGGCTTTCAGAAACTGCTCCTCTCGTCGCGATTAATCCTTTAAAAGGGACTCGCAAGCCAGGTTCTATCGGTTTGAATATTCCAGCTGTCCAAAGCAAAGTTGTAGATGAGTTTGGAAAAGAATTGCCGAGAAGAGAAGTAGGAGAATTAGTTGTTCAAGGGCCAAATGTAATGAAGGGATATTTTGGGATGCCGAAAGCTACTTCAACTGCTTTTAATGACGGGTGGTTTTACACTGGTGATCTCGCAACAATGGACGAAGAAGGATACATCTACATTGTTGACCGCAAGAAGGACATTATTATTGTTGGAGGCTACAATGTATATCCTCGTGAAGTGGAGGAAGTCCTGTATCAACATCCTGCTGTAATAGAGGCGGCCGTAATCGGAGTTCCAGATGGGGAATACGGAGAAAGTGTTAAAGCTTTTGTCGTAGTTAAGGATGAGCAGATCACCATGAATGACATTATTCAATTCTGTCAGGATAAGCTGGTGAAGTACAAGCTTCCTAAACGAGTAGAATTTTTTAAAGAGTTGCCTAAGAACTCAACAGGGAAGATTTTGCGAAGAGAGTTAAGAGAATTGACTGAAATGAACACTTATTAAAGGGGGATTAATTATGTCAACCATTTTAAAAGAAAAAGTTAAAGGGCAAGTAGCGTGGAAAGGCACTGACCTGGCTAAAGATGATTCATGGGTTTATTATTTGTCTGAAAAAACGATTGCCTCGCTTGAGGATGCTTTAGTTCATGTTAAACAAAAGGGTTTAAAAGCACCTGATTTTAACAAAGAGGATTTTCCGATTCCTGATATATATGAAGAAATCGTTTATTTTGTTGAAGAGCTGGAGAATGGGAGAGGGTTCCTATTAATTCGTGGATTACCTATTGAAAGATATACAGATGAAGAAGCAAGCATCATTTACTGGGGGCTCGGACTTCACATGGGCATTCCGGTATCGCAAAACGCAAATGGTGACCTCTTAGGGCACGTCAAAGATCAAGGTCTTAGCTTAGAAAATTCTAATGTACGTGGTTACCAAACGAAACTGCATCTTCCATTTCATGCTGATGGATCTGATGTTGTTGGCTTATTAAGCCTAAGAAAAGGGAAATCTGGAGGTCACAGCAGTATCATCAGTTCGATGACTGTTTACAATGAAATTCTGGAGAAGAACCCGGAATATCTAGGAGTTCTCTGTCGTCCATTTTACTTTGATCGTCGTGGAGAGGAAGCGCCGGGAGAACCTCCAGTATTTACATCATCAATCTTTAATTATTATGATGGTAAATTGAGCTGTAGATATGTCCGTTTATTTATCGAATCAGCACAAGCAAAAACAGGCATACAATTGTCAAAAGTGGAAATTGAAGCATTAGACTTATTGGACTCCCTACTTCATGATGAGAATTTACATTATAACATGATGTTGGAAGAAGGTGATATGCAGTTCGTCAATAATTATACGATTCTTCACTCACGTACTCAATACGAAGACTATGAAGAGCCGGAACGCAAACGTCATCTTTTAAGATTGTGGCTCACGATGCCAAATGGTCGGGAAATTTCCCCGGAATTCGCGATGTTTATTGATGAGAATACAGGTAAACCAGGTCGCGGCGGCGTACCCCAACGTAAAACAACATCTGGCGGTATTATAGAAACCCTGAAGTGATTTTTTATAAAACGTTTAGTAAGAACGAGTGGGAACACCTTTTCAGAATTCAGAAAAAGGTGTTCCTTATATAGGAAAACGTGGGGAGATTTTCATGACAAGCACTCCAAAATATTCTTGGATTATCTTATTATTTCTAGTTCTTAGCGGGATGATCAACCAAGTGGATAAAATAATTATTGGGTTGGTTTCCGTTCCTTTAATGAAAGAGTTACATTTAAGTCCATCGCAATGGGGAGTTGTAGGAAGTTCTTTCTTTTGGTTCTTTACCTTCTCCTCTATTATTTTTGGCGGCATGGCCGATTCAAAAAACACGAAAAAAATGTTAACTTGGATGTCGTTGGTTTGGTTGATAGTTCAATTTTTCACCCCTTTCGTTAGCAGTTTGTCTATGCTTTTGTTAACCAGAATGATTTTGGGAGCTGGTGAAGGTCCTGCCCCCGCTCTATCCACGGCAATCATGGGAAAATGGTTTCCGAAACATAGGCATGGCATCGGTTTTGGTGCGGTTCTATTAGGAACGACAGGGGGATCTGCGATTGCTTCGCCATTATTAATCTCCTTGATTGATCATTATGGATGGAGATCTGCATTTATAGCGATGGGCATTCTGGGACTGATTGTGCTGGTTTTATGGATGATTTTCGGTAAAGAAAGTCCTCAAGAAATCGGCTGGCCGTCGATACAGCAAAAGGAGCAGCAATTATCCAGCCTCTCTAAAGTTTCTTGGAGTCAGTTTTTTCCGCATCTATTATCTAAAAACTTTATTCTGATCGTTTTGTGCGGGGGGTGTGCCTATTGGTTATTGTCCGTACAAGCGGTATGGCTTCCAGCCTATTTTACCAAAATTCAACATTTTAATGGTCAAACATTAAAATTAGCCGTGTCTTTACCTTTTCTTTTTGCAGCGTTTTTCCAATTAGGATTTGCCATTCTATCAGATCGGCTCTATCGTAAAACCAGAGATATTCGTAAAGCACGAATAAATCTTGCCGGTATAACGATGATGTTATCCGCTCTATGCTTATACCTAGCAAATGCCGCGAATTCCACGGTGATGTCCATATTGTTCTTCACCCTTGCTCCGGGTTTTGCGTATGTCATTCTTTCACTCGCACCCGCAATATTGATGGAGTTTTTTTCTCCCCAGAATATTGGAAAGGCACAAGGGACGTTCATTGCACTTGCGAGTATTACAAGCGTTATTGCTCCACTCGTATTTGGCTATCTTATTCAAAATTCTGAGACTGAAGCTATCGGATACGGATACGCATTTCAAGTCTCTTCTTTAGGGATGCTCATTATTGGATTATTGTTTTGGATCGGTGTACGTCCCGCAAAGGAAAGCCACACAATAATTGAAACAGATAAGAAATTGAGAATTTAAGAGATATAAACGTAGATTGAAAGATGGATTTGGGTCAATATTTTGGACACTAAAAAGTTAAATCTTAAGCTGTATTCCTAATTCGATCTTCAATGGCTTGT
>NZ_JBHZPF010000116.1:0-4438 GCF_042787975.1 Peribacillus sp. YIM B13482 | reverse complement strand
ACAAGCCATTGAAGATCGAATTAGGAATACAGCTTAAGATTTAACTTTTTAGTGTCCAAAATATTGACCCAAATCCACTTCAGCTAAAGCACCTGTTAGTTTAAGTGATAAACATCACAAACAGTGTATTATTTCGTTTGAACAATATTATTATTTTAGGCTCTGATAAAGTTGATATTTAGACATAAAGAAAGACCATTAAATTTCGATGGTCTTATCAAACAAAAGCTTATGTTAATTGGTAATTAAGAAGTATGTTATCCACTACTTAATGGCGATATTACCTACATATTCAGCACTTCCGTTATCCGTAAGGAGGTCCACTTCTATTAGATATTCTCCTTTTTCTTTTGGGAAATTGAAGTTGAGATTTTTATCAACTTCCAATTCTACCTTCTCATCCTGCTTCCATACCCAAATACTTATTTTTTCAATCTTAAAGTCTTGACTATCAAAGTCTATATAATCTTGTTGACCTGAATTAATACTTACTCGTTTTTGTTTCCTTGCAAGTGATAGAATATCTTTCGTTTTTTTCTTATATTCTTTATCAGATTTCCAATCTATATTAGCTACTTTTAATTTGATATCACTTTCAGAGTTTGTAGGATTAGAGAGTGTAATGCTAGGAGGTGTAAAATCATAATCCTCTCCTAAGCACCCTGTTAAAGAAAAGGCAAATAACAATCCACCAATTAAACTAAAAAATTTTTTCATATATTTACTCCTTACTATTCTTCCAAAAATAACTGGAATTATTTGTCGCTCGACGAACCTATAAATAGAAAACGATGGCGGCTACCATATTATTTATTATTGGTAATAAAGTATTGAAGACAATCACCCAAAAATTATACCATAATAAACCAATTCCTTATAGAACTATACTGCCCCGTTAGTGCCATAAGAAAAAGGCTGCCGCAGCAACCACTGTTATTGAACTATATCTTCCATCTGCGATGGGCTTCTCATTAGAGGGGTTAGTATAAACCTTTAATGGTAGAACCATCTTTCTCCGTTTCCTTCGGCTATAGGCTCTTTTGTTTCAGCATCTATAATTAAAATTTTGTGAATCATTTTTTCTTTTGTCTCTTTAATGGAACAAAATAGATATATTTGCCTTTTAGGATCTATATTTGGGTTTGGATTATTGTAAATATTAACTAGTGAATATTTTTCCGCATGTTTATTTACTGTTGATTTTAAATCTTTATACAGAAGTTTTTCTCTAATATTCAGGGTTGCAGTTTTGAATTCACTATAATCTCCTAAGTTGTTTCTTTTATAAAATTCATTTGCACTTATTAGTTGTTTCTTGCTATTATCTATATACTTTTCGGAAGTTTGTGCATTTACATTAACAGTTATTAACATAAGCATAGTTAAGATTAAAATAGACAATTTAGTTTTCATTGGGCCTCTCTCCTTTAACAATATTAAAGGTATTATTCCCAATTTTTGATTTTTTTATAGAACTAAACTGCCCCGTTAGTGCCTTAAGAAAAGGAGCTGCCAAAGCAACTCCCTTTTCGAAGTAAAGCACCCTTAAGTCTTTAGTCTATAAGACTTTTTGTAGAGTACGGAAACTGTGCAATAGCAGGAGAAAGCCTCTGGCGGGATTCGGTAAGCATAGGCTAGAGGAGAACACGCTTCCCTACGGATATTCACCGGCAGGATTTACACCTACCTCAGATTATTTGCTTTTCGAAGTCGAAGCTTCTGAAACCCTTACCTTGTGACCCGGTGGCTTCAATATTCTCCTGTGCCCTTCCCTTCTAGAGCTACAGGTGAGTTTTAATTTCACTTAATCACTGCCTTAATTTATTTTAAATTCTATGTATATAACTCTTAACAATATCAAAACCTATGACTAGCAACACATTACATTCATAGGAGCTGACAACATGGCTAGAAATAACAACAGTAATCAATTAGTAGTTAATGGTGCAGAGCAAGCTCTAGAACAAATGAAATACGAAATCGCTAGTGAATTCGGTGTTACACTTGGGGCTGATACAACATCCCGTGCAAACGGATCTGTTGGTGGAGAAATTACAAAACGTTTAGTGCAAATGGCTGAACAACAATTAGGCGGAAGAACTCGGTAATCGAAATCATATGTAATGTTAGGGATAGTGATTGGACTATCCCTACTTATAATTTTACAAATTTCAAAAAAAGAAACAGAAACATCAGTAGCTGTTATTTTGCTATGTCACAGCGCGACTAAACCCAGAGACTTGTATTACACATATCCATAAAGTCACATTGTGAAAGCAAACGTCAATCACTGTGCGAGTACACTACGTTTCTAAACCTGCGAAAGGAAAATTTTTCTCTGATTTGAATGTATGATAATGGGAAAGAATTATACGTTTAAAAGGGCGCCAATGGCGACCTTCTTATGGCACTAATGCTCCTGATAGTTCTATAAGTTTTTAATGATATTTTCAATTTGGGTATGAACCTTATTATTACATACTCCCCCGTGGTAGCAAATTACAGATTCAATATCGTACCTTAAAAATTTATCTAAAGAAGAAATCGCAGTGTCCATATCGAGTGTTGTTTGCTCAACGGGTCCTCTTAGATTCCCATCTATACAAATCATTGCATCAGCAGCAACAAGAACTCTACTTTTTTTCAAATAAAGGCTAATATGTCCAGGGGTATGTCCAGGAGTAAATAGACCTTTTATCCCTCCGAAATAGGGGAGTTCTTGACCGTCCGATAAAGTAGTATCAATTTTAGCTTTAGGAGGATTTTTACAAAGCTCAAGCATTATTCTTGATTGGTCCTCCGGAAGAGAGTCTAAAATCTTAGCCATACTTTTAGGGTTCGTTTTAATAAGGGAAATTTCCCCTTCTATGTATGGCTTATCAAGTTCATGAGCGAATATTTCAATACTTCCTTTAGTTGCCTTTATGATTTCTGGCACACTTCCAATATGGTCAATATCTTGATGTGTTAATATAACTGCTTTTAATTTATCTAATGATAAACCAATTCTGTCCATTGCTGAGATTATTTGCTCATATTGTCCTGGCATTCCTGTATCTATCAAAATAGCTTCATTATCATCCCAGAGAAGCGTCGGGTGTATGACTGCTTTCCCTCCAAACGCTTCAGCTTCTAACTCAAGCATTTCAACTCCAATAGCTATTCTCATTAAGTTCCCCTCCAAAATTATTGATTAATTGCATATTTAAATAACTGTTTAGTTTAATTTACCAATTAATCAAAGAGGTTTCAATAACAAATATTCAATCATAACACATGAAATATTTTCTGTCAATGTTTTTTTATTTCTTGCACTATGGAAATATCCTGCCCCGATAGTTTATTAAGAACAAAATAAAAAGGACCCTTGGTCCCTTAAAAATACTTTCTATACAAGTCTCTCCGCATTGCACCACTTAGATATGCATAAATTTTTGTGGTTTCACTTTTTTCATGACCCATTAAATTTTGAATCACTTCTAAAGGCGCTCCATTATTCAATAAATTTGTGGCGTAACTATGTCTAAGCTGGTGGGGATGAATGCTCTTTTTAATGTCCGTTCTTTTTGCTACCAGTTTTATAATGTTTCTCGCTTGAGATATACTCATTCGATGGGGTGCACGTGTTGTCACAAATAGTGCTTCCTCATGATCATTTCGCTCATTTAAATATCGCTTCAACCATATTTCACAACGAGTATTGAAATATACTTCTCGTTCTTTATGTCCTTTACCTAGTACGATTGCTGATTGATTAGAGAAATTGATTGAGGCCCTATCTAGAGTTATTGCTTCACCAATTCTGCATCCTGTTGAATACATAAACTCAAATAAAGCATTCTCGAATGTTGTATGACAAGCTTCCCGCAAGTGTTCAATTTCCTCTTCAGACAAGTATTTTGGAACCCTTAATTCTAATTTTGGTTCCTTGATTTTGGAAGCAGGATTTCCATTAATTAAATTTTCATCCTGAGCCCATCTAAATAAAGATTTAATAAATCGAATTCTGTGACCCAGACTGGATGGTTTAAGCTTTTCAGCTGCTTTTCCCAGATAAACTTTAAGAGAATTAGTTGAAAGTTCTTGAATGGATATATTTCCAAAACTATTCACCAACAAGTTAAATTGGACGTAATAGGCCTTTAATGTTTGTGGAGAATAACCTTGGATTTGCTTATCTGCCTTATATAAACCCCATACATCAGTTAAGATCATACCTGTTTCTCTCCAATCTATACCATATTAATAGATAGTATAGACAAAAGAGGAACTATTATACTAGATTAGTAGATTTTCCATTAAACAATAACACCTGTTCGTTAAAGAAGAAAAAGCTGCCTTAAGAAAGCTCCAATCTTCAGCTAGTCGAGTAGAAGGGAACCTCTCTACCTTACGGTAGATTGTGTTCCTGCCCCCCTCACAGAACCGTGCTTGCGCT
>NZ_JBHZPF010000115.1:0-4465 GCF_042787975.1 Peribacillus sp. YIM B13482 | reverse complement strand
CTATCTCTTTCGTTCATCTAAAGCAACCTATACCATGTGGTATGAAATCCTGCGAATAAGCGAGTATTCGTGAGCATTATCAATTAAACTGAGGGAGTTCATTAAGGTATGAATTACTACTTATTCCAATCCTTAACTAACATACCATAAACAATATGGTCAACATAATGGTCATACAACCATTCTGCTTGTCTGATACAACCCTCATTAACAAAACCCAATCTTTCGGGAATTCCTCTACTTTTCTTATTCTCCACAGCAACCCTTATTTCCACTTTATCTAGTTTCAATTCAATAAATGCATAATCAGTCAATGCCTTAGATACTCTTGTCATAATTCCATTACCTTGATATTCTTCTCCGAGCCAATAACCAATATATGCAGTTTTATTTGACCAATTTATTTGGTTATAACCTGCTACACCAACAATTTGTCCCTTATACATAATAACTGTATTGACACTCTTGTTTTCAGCAAAATCTTTTAAAGAAATATTAATGAACCCTTTTGTATCTTCAAGTTTTGTTGTATTATCCAGCCAAGGGAGCCATTCTCGTAGGTATTCTCTGGATTGATTTGTTCTTTCGAAAACCCTTTCTGCATCCTTTAATTCTAACAGTTTCAATGATAACTCCTCATCAATATTATATAAAAACATACTCATCCCCCTAATTTTTCTATTGGTTTATTTTGTATATTAACATATATGATTAATAGATAAATCACTTGTTTATTATGGAGCTAACCTGCCCCGATAGTTCCATAAGGGGTCTTGCCGCATGCCCATTAGTTAAAATTTCTTTATACCCTAAAACGAAAAAAGCTATCTTCAGCAGCATTTACACCAAAGAATAGCTTATTTTTTCGTTATGGGTATAATCCTTTTTCTTAGCTTGATGGCGATAGGCGGTACCCCAATAAACAGACAAATTCGTCTGAAATTTTCTTTATTTTTTGGTTTAAAATAGGAATAATGTAAGATAAATCTATTTTTCTTGTATGATAAAGTAGAATAGTAGGAAAATGAATCGAAGGATGTGGTATTATTTATGTTAAATGTTAAAAAAATGTCGTTTGTTGTTTTTATTTGTTTCATGTTTTTTATACCAAATTCAATCTTTGCTCAAGAAATTTTACACAATGGAAGTCAAGGACAAGCAGTTTATGACTTACAAGAAAATTTAAAGAAAATGGGTTACTTTAATAGGCAACCAACAGGGTATTATGGTGCAATTACTGATCATGCAGTTAAACAACTTCAACTAGATTCTGGAATATTACCAGATGGGGTTTTTGGATTCCAAACACAACAAAAATTAAATAGTATTGAAATGATGGCCAGGGTTGTTTATGGAGAAGCTCGAGGAGAAACTTATGAAGGAAAAGTAGCTGTCGCTGCAGTAATTTTGAACCGAATGTCAACGCCAGGTTTTCCTAAAAATACTTACGATGTTATTTTCCAGACAAATGCTTTTACAGCTGTACATGATGGGCAATATTATTTGACCCCAAATAGCTATTCATATCGAGCTGTTATTGATGCATTACAAGGTTGGGATCCTACTCATGGTTCTGTTTATTATTATAATCCGTTCTCGGCAACAGATGAATGGATTTTCACAAGGGAAACAGTCATTAGAATAGGCAACCATTTATTTGCAAAGTAAAACTATACATATTGAGGAATGATATTTTTATAGTTTCGTATTATAAATATCCCATTAACTATATCGTGGGGTATAGTTGAAAGGTCGGGCAGTATTTGCCCGACCTTTTTGGCGGCACCCCCATAAGAAAAAACTGCCTTAAAGACAGCTCCGATCTTCAGCTAACGCACCCGTTAGTTGATTAACAAAGTGCTTTAATTGTTTACGGATGGTCTCTAGTCTCAGCATACAAATCAATCATATACTCGCTATTATTTTCTGCACCTTCTTCATCAAGTTCAAGGTCATCAATCCATTGATAATAATGCCCCAACTCGTGGGCAATAGAACCAAGAATACTTGCAAGTGCATCATCTTGTCCGATCTCCTCTAATAATTCTATATAGTCACCTGTAGCTATTCTTATGTACGGTTCTACACTTTTATCGAAAGGGGCAAAGAATGTTGCAGATACTAATTCTTTATCGAACCTACTTTTAATTTGATAGTCTTTTTTTAGATATACAACAACTCGAATGGGAAATTCAAATTCTATTCTTAACCACTTTGCAAATTCTAGACAAGCCCTTCTAACTTCTGGATAGACGCCTTGTTCACATCTTATTCTTAATCCTTGTCGTGGGTAGTTTTCCTTCATATAATCACCTCTAGTCCCTAAAAACGATATTTATCCAATTAGGTCTTCTCACACTAACCTGTCCCTTTAGTTTAATTAGGAATTATTCTTTTTTTATTGCCAAGAAGTAAGTGCTACTACCCATTAGCCTTATCTTATCTCAATATTAACCCAAAAAGACAATGCTAATTTTGATAATTAAGCCTGACACGTTAGTCGAATAACAAAAAGTTCTAATGCAACTATCCTGCCCCGTTAGCTCCATAAGAAAAAGAGCTGCCGAAGCAACTCCTGATAAGTAAAGCAATCGTTACTTAAATTAGAAATTTAATTAGCTTTTCTTTGTCCTCTTAAATAATAAATAACCTAAAACACCTAAAATTAATGCTATACCTCCGAAAACAATTACTTGAAATATAATATCCCCTATAAACATAACCTGTTTCTCCTTTTCTAAAAAACATTTTCCTAAATCTGTATACGAGATTTTCCCTAAAAAGGTTTCAACTGATAGTTTGATTCTAAAAGTCTTATTAAACTAAACTGCCCCGTTAGTGCCATAAGAAAAAGGCTGCCTCAACACAACCTTCCTTATTGAAAGAAGAAAACTAATAGTATTTGTAACAAGGAATTATTCACTCAACCTCGAGGTAGTTGTAAGGTTATTAAGGGCACAAAATCTAAATACGCTACAATAATATTTATATGGTCCAGGTTAAGCTAATGCACGTTGAATGGCTATTCCAGTAATAACTCGGACTTAAATACGATTACAGCATTTCCCGCAATCCTTACTTCCTCTGGTTCCTGATGACAAATTTTCACTTGAACATCAATGACACCCGCCCGGTTTATAGCTTCGCCCTGCACTGCTTTAAAACTAAATAAAGTATTATCATGTTTGACAAGTCCATGGTGTATTAAGTATGCACCTAAAGGGCCGTTCGCATTACCTGTAACAGGGTCTTCGTTAATACCAATTGCTGGAGCAAACATTCTTCCATGAATTAAGATTTCGGAGTCGGGAGCATTCATCGTAAACACATAGAAACCATTGCAATTAATTAATCCACTGACTTTTGTTAGTAAATCCATATTAGGGTTTAATCGGTGAAGAAGTTCCGAATTTTTAATTCCAATCATCACCTTGGAATGCCCGGTAGAAACGATTTGTACTGGACAATCTTCTAATAAATCATTTTCACTAATATTGAAAGCTGTAAATATGTTTTCTAAAGCTAGACCATCAATCACCGCATCAAAACTTATACTACCCTGGGTCATTATAATTTTGTAATCATTACCTTCATTAATTACATCGACTGGTAAAATGCCGGCACCAGTTTTATGATAAACTTTACCTGTATTTAAACTATTTTCAACTGCACGAGCATAGTGGGCAGCAATCGTCGCATGTCCACAGATTGGAACCTCATGAGTAGGCGTAAAAAAACGAATATGTACATCAGATTCGCTATTGTCTGATTTAAATATAAATGCCGTTTCCGAATTGTTAAGCTCTCTAGCAATCCTCTGCATCTCACCCGAAGATAACCCATCTGCATTGGTAATTACACCAGCAGGATTACCTGATAATTTTTCTTTCGTAAATGAATCAATTTGATATAATCGGTACTTTCTTGCCATGTCATTTCCCACCTTTAATATAGTGAATTTCCGGTCCTTTATACTATCTATTATTCTTACTATATTAAAAATTACCCCGTTAGTTCTTGATGAAAAGAATTCCGAGGCAACCTCCCTTTTTGAGGAAATCTTATTTTTCACAAGAAAAAATCAAGAATAGTGGAATTCTCATTCGACGTTTATATTCACTTTCACTGCTAAATTCCTCAACTCTTAGAGTGCCTTCTCTAATATCTTCAATCTTGAATCCAGCTAGCTTTAAAAGTTGATAATATTCTTCAAAAGTTCGATGATATTTAACAACCCTTTTATCAATCCAGGGTTCTATTCGTTCGCCACTATTAAAATAATCATCCACGATCCAATCTGCTTTTAAAGAAGAAGCTACTGCACTTTTTATTGATGAAGTTAATACAGGATGCTGAACACCCCCTACTTTAAGGGAACTTCGCTCAGATGGTATGTCAACACTAAATCAAACAACTTTTTTAAGGGCTAAGTTTCGATAAGCCACCGGACTTAAGTAGCCAAGTG
>NZ_JBHZPF010000114.1:0-4791 GCF_042787975.1 Peribacillus sp. YIM B13482 | reverse complement strand
TCGTTATCAATGGGGGCTAAGGAAAATGGCCCCGGTACAATACCGGGACCATTTATTAGCTGCTTAGGCACTTTTTTCTACTGTCCGTAAAATGGGGCACAGTTCATATAAAGATTAAGGCTTCTTTTTATTTTACATTTATATATGTCTTTTTATAATGAATCAAAATTATAATGAGAGAACCTATTAATTCCTGTACACAAATGTCCGGAAGTTTCTTGTCGAAACTAATTACTAATTATTTAATACTTGGATAGATGCAGTAAATCCATCCTTTTCAGAAAAGGATAAATTAACTTGTAAATGATCAGCAACGAACTGATGATAGTCCTGTAAGTATACTGCAACAGCATCAATGATGTCTTGTTCATACAATCGTGTGGCACGTCCTAATACTAAAGTAGAAGCAGCAAGCCCAAGAGAAGGGTGAAACTCCAAATCTACTTCTACCTGTTGAGGTTCGATGCTTTCTTTTACCGCAATATAAATACAAATACTATCCACAAGATCTTGTTCATTAAATAGTACTTTCATCTTAAATTTCTCCTTAATATCTTCTTCTTGTAAAGATGTTTTTAATTACCCAGATGATGACTAAAATCAAAAGTATATCCACAAGAATTCCCAAAAAGGAAAATCCATTTGAAGCATTACTTCCATATGCACCATTATAATTTCCTCCAAATGGATGAAGCATATGGCCTAAAAGTGCCCCCGTTCCAAACGCTGCAGCATGAGTCAGTATACTTTTTGTTCGTGAAGGTGGGGTCTGGTTATAAGTCGTGTGAGAGTTAGAACGTAATGGCGTTCTTGTAACGTTGCTTGATGGGGACTTATATCCAGAATGATAAGTTCCACTTGAATATGTGCCCCTACTTGAATGAGAACTGAACGAAGAACTGTGACTGAAAGAACTATGACCACTAAATCCTTTTGCCTGAGCAACATTTGGTAAAGCTATTGCAAATATTAATACAAAAATTAAGGTCAATTTTTTCATTACAATTACTCCTGTCTTTATTAATCTAATATAGCCAATTTTTAATAAAGTTTCTTTCCTAGAAGGCTTATTTTGATGTTACTATACCACTTAATTTATAGATTTCTACTATTTTCATCTATTTTTAATGTAAATTTAAGGTGAATTTTAGGGTGAATATAAATGATTAAGAAAAGTAAAAAGATTTTCAATTAAACGTTATAATGATACTTGTTTACGTACTAAACTAAACAGTAAGAAAGAAGTGCCATTACGAGAAAGTTACCCCTCCTTTTCAAAGCCTGGTCAATGAAAACAGACATAAAATATTAGGAGATAAAAAGGTCATGGAAAAAATTGAAGCTCGACAGGGGCAGACTATAAAGATGAAAACGAAATAAGAGTAGAATAAAAACATCCTATCTAAACGGATGTTTTTTTTTGTGGTAATGCGGTTGCATTCCTAGGTAAATGTGTTTTTTGCAGGATTTCCCACCTGCTATATCGAACCTAGAAAGTCACGGGAAAGGGGCTGTTAATATGAATTCAAAAGAACAAAAGAGGTTTGCAACTACTAGAGAACAAATGGAGAATGCTAAAGAACGAACTGATTTATCATCTGAGTTAGAAAAAGACTTAGAGAATTTAGGATTACAACGACGAATGAAGCAATTAGAGTTGGAAAACAAGTTCCTAAAAAAACAGAACGATGAACTAGTTTAATTCACAGCACCCGTTCAGGGGTGCTGTTTCAACATTTTAACACTTTTACGTCAGAACCCCCTATCTATGATCAATACTTTCTCTCAGGACAAACAAATAAAAAAGATGATTTACTCTCTTTTTATTTAATTCATCTCCCTCCATCTATGTATGTTTTATGATGAGATTCCATTAATCGCTCTTCACATTAAATCAACAGAAGATGACTGTCTTGGATATTCTTGGAGTTGTATATGAAAAAACGGTGAAGGATAGACAAGCTGCCTAGCAAAAAATATCGCTTTTTTCAAGGTTTCTTTGACATGCCTAATTTCCCAGTACTGGGTAGTTTTGAATCAATATTATTTGGCTCTATTAATTTATGTTGTTAGCTTGATGGCGATGGGGTACTACCAACATTTTGACGTAAAACCCACTCTATCACATTTTTTGGAATTAAAAAGACGATTTTTCCTAAGAAGAAAAATCGCCTTTTTGTTTCTTGTTAAACTAAAGAATAATTAGTTCAATAAGGATTTAAACTACCCTTTGTTAATCACTTTAAGCAACATTTAAAGTTGACGTATATTCAAGCCTAAGCTCTCCAACAACCTAAAATACTGGGGACAAGTTTTAGAAACACATCCTGGATCATTTATTTGAATCCCTTCAACTTTTGAACCAATAAGTGCTAATGACATAGCAACTCTATGATCATCATGAGTATTTAACAAAGTTGGTTTTGGGTTACCTGGAAACACTTTTAATCCATCTTTAAATTCCTCCACTCTAATACCTAATTGAGTTAAAGATTCACATATTACACTAATTCGATCTGATTCATGATGACGTATATGTTCAACATCCTTTATGGTTATTGCTCTATCTGCAAATGGAGCTATTGCTGCTAATGTTAAAGTCTGATCTGACATCTCCCTCATAGAAATTTCAAATCCACCTTTTAATTGGGAAACCCCTTCTAACTCAATAAAAGACGAGCCCTTTGTTACCTTACATCCCATTTGTTCAAGAACATCTACCATTTTTATATCTGGCTGTTTTGTTTCATAGGTTAGATTATCGATTCGAATTTTACCATTTGTCAGTGCTGCAAGAGCTAGAAAGTAACATGCCGTAGAAGCATCTGCTTCTAACTCTATATCTTGTGGAGTGTAATGCGAAGGGTGAACTACTATTTTTTTTAGGTTATTATCATATTCAACATTCGCACCGAATTTTTCCATTAATTGTAGAGTTAAAAACACATAGGAGTGTTGAACAATGTAATCCTTAATATTTACTGTGATAGACTTTTTAGTATAAGGTGACGGAATCAGTAAACCACTAATAAATTGGCTAGAAATCTTACCCGAAAGGCTAACATTACCTCCAGCTAATTCTTTACCTTTTATTGACAACGGATAGTAACCTTTATTATTCAAATATTCTATATCGGCACCAAGTTCTTTTAAAGCATCTATTAAAGGAGAAATGGGTCTTTTACTCATACTTGCGCTTGCCTCTATCTCCCATGTCCCTTTACTTGATAATGCTAAAGCTCCAGGTAAAAACCTTGCAATCGTACCTGCTGCCCCAATGTACAAACTACCTGAATCCCATTTTCCACCCTTTCCTTCAATGTAAGCTGTCTCATCTTGAATATCTATTTTTATTCCTAATTTTTTTAAAGAATCTATACACCAATACGAATCATCGCTTTTTAAAATTCCTGTAACCTTTGACTTTCCATTAGCTAAAGCACCCATAATTAAAGCTCTATTTGTTAAACTTTTACTTCCAGGAATCGTAACCGAACCGTTTATCCTTTTTTCACTTGGTGAAACAACAATTGTTTTTACACCTGTTAATGGTGTCCAAGGGCTACGGGCTTTTACGTCAAATTCATGTATTTCCAACTTCAAATCACTCCTTATGACCTACATGTTTATTATCTTCTGTATCTTTATTATAATTAAGGTCCGGACATAAATAAAATTAATATAATCAATAACAGTTATAGGTGGTATCTATATCATGAATTTGGACTTATATCGTGTGTTTTATGTAACGGCAATGGAAAAAAACTTCAGTAAAGCCGCAAAAAAGTTATATATTACACAACCAAGCGTTAGTCATTCAATTAAACAATTAGAAGAAAGACTAGGAGTACAATTATTTCTTAGAACTTCAAAGGGAGTAATAATAACAAATGAGGGAAAAACGTTATTTGATTATATTCAGCAAGCTTTTGGATTAATTGATAATGCAGAACGCAAGATTTCCGAGTTGAAAAATTTAGAAAGTGGTCATGTCACAATCGGAGGTAGTGATTCAACATGCAAACATTATTTGCTACCTTATGTACAGACATTTCAAGACATTTTTCCAAAAATACAGATCAAACTTCAACATGGGTCAACACCCAAAATTTTAGACAAATTAACAAACGGACTTATTGATATTGGCATCATTCACATGCCAATTAATCAAAGTCAAATACAACTAACGGAATTCTTAAGCATTAACAGCACCTTTATAGTAGGAAAGAAATATAAAGATTTGGCTAATAAAACTATTTCTCTAGAAGAGATGCTAAATTATCCTATTATCTCTTTTTCGGAAACAAGTAGTTCAAGAAGATTCCTTAATCAGTTATTTCAAAAACAAGGGCTTAGTGTACAGCCTGACATTGAAGTAGGAAGTGTAGAATTGCTAATTGAATGTGCAAAAATTGGAATGGGGATTGCATTTGTCACTAAGGAATTGGTTTCGAAGGAGTTATCAGAAGGTGAATTATTTGAAGTTCATTTAAATGTAAAACTAGAAAAGAGGAAGATTGGATTAGTAACTAAAAAAGATATTCCATTATCAGTCGCAGCAGATCAGTTTTTTAAACATTTAACCAATAGCGATTAAAATAAAATACTGGAAAGGAAAGGCAAACTATAGTTTTTGGATTTCCCTTATTCATCCTTCTTCAACTCTTGCCGTTAGTAAAACACTAGAACTCCCTAAAACGAACGTTTTAGGGAGTTGGTATGTCAACACTAAATCAAACAACTTTTTTAAGGGCTAAGTTTCGATAAGCCACCGGACTTAAGTAGCCAAGT
>NZ_JBHZPF010000113.1:0-4839 GCF_042787975.1 Peribacillus sp. YIM B13482 | reverse complement strand
CCGGTACAATACCGGGACCATTTATTAGCTGCTTAGGCACTTTTTTATACTGTCCGTAAAATGGGGCACAGTTCAAAATCGTTGGCCTTTATTTATTAATAGGTTGAAAAAGAATTAAAATGATGCAAACAAGTGGGTGCCCATAATTTATGAGGCACCCATCCTTTAATCATTTTGCAGCAATTGCTTCCCCTTTTGCAATATTTACGAGGGCAGCATCGAAATCCTTGATTAAATCGTCCGGATTTTCAAGTCCGACAGAGAGGCGGAGCAAGCTGTTCGTGATGCCTCGCTTTTCCCTTTCATCAGCAGGCATGGCAGCATGGGACATTTTGGCCGGGTAGGATAAAATCGATTCGACCGCTCCAAGGCTTACGGCAAAGACAGGAAGCTCGACAGTGTTCACGAAAGAGCGGAAGACTTCTTCGCTTTCCAATTCAAATGATAGGACCGCCCCTGCACCAAGCGACTGGCCTTGCTGGATTTCGTGCTGTGGATGATCGGCCAGGCCAGGATAATAAACCTTTTTCACCAAAGGCTGCTCATTTAAGTAGGCGGCAATCTTTTCTGCCCCTTTTTGGGAGTGTTCCATTCTAACGGACAAGGTTTTCAGACCTCTCATTACAAGCCAGGCGTCCTGTACACCAAGAACCGCTCCAAAGGAGTTTTGGAGGGAACCGAGTCTTACTGCCAAATCCGGATCTTTTACTACGGCAAGTCCAGCTATCACATCACTATGGCCGGATAAAAATTTCGTTGCGCTATGAAGGACAACATCAGCGCCCAGATTCAGTGGTTTTTGTAATGCTGGGGTCAAGAATGTATTATCAACAAAACTTAAGGCACCGGCTTTTTTCGCGATATCACATACTGCTTTAATATCGGTCACTTTAAGTAATGGATTTGAAGGCGTTTCGATGTATATGGCTCTCGTATTTGGCTGAATGGCCGCTTTAATGCTTTCAAGGTCCGTCATGTCAACGAATGTATGCTCAATATTGAAACGCGTCAAAACGTTTGTGACCATCCTGAACGTACCGCCATACACATCTTCGGAAATGACGATATGGTCTCCGGCAGACAACAGCAGGAAAGCTGTTGAAATGGCTGCCATACCTGATGAAAAGGCAAAACCGTGAGTGCCTTCCTCAAGTTCGGCAATGATATCTTCCAGTGCTTCGCGAGTTGGGTTCCCGCTTCTGCTGTAATCATATTTGCCGAATTGATCGATATCGGATTGATGGAAAGTGGATGCGTGCTGAATGGGGACGCTCACACCGCCTGTTGCAGGATCGAATTTATGTTGATTATGAAGTAATTTGGTTTCAAAGCTGAAATCATGAGTGGTCATCGTAGTGCCTCCCTTTTTACATGTGCGAATGCTTGCTGTAAGTCCTGGATCAAATCTTCGCTGTCTTCAATGCCGACGGAGAAGCGCAGCAGGCGATTGCAAACCCCGTTCGCCGTTCTGACTTCAAGCGGTATATCGGCATGTGTTTGTGTAGCAGGATAGGTGATGAAGCTTTCAACCCCTCCAAGGCTTTCTGCAAACGAAATTAATGAGAGTGATTGTAAAAATGGGTTGACCGCCGCTTCATCAATGATACGGAATGAAATCATGCCGCCTCTACCTGGATACAATACATCTGTAACACAATCATGTTCCGACAAGTAATCTACAAGTATCTTGGCATTCTTTTCATGACGTTCCATCCGCAATGCCAGGGTTTTCATTCCGCGCATCAACAGCCAGGAATCAAATGGGCTCAAGACAGCTCCCATGCCATTATGATGGAAGGCAAGTGCATCACATAATTCAGCGCCGCTAGCAACGATCAGTCCAGCGAGCACATCATTATGACCACCGAGATACTTGGTTGCACTGTGGATCACAATATCTGCTCCAAGCAGGATGGGTTGTTGAATAAGAGGCGTGTAAAAAGTGTTATCAACGATTAACAATAAATTAAATCGTTTGGCCAATGCTGCAACGGCGCTAATGTCTGTTTGCTGCATAAGAGGGTTAGTGGGAGTTTCGATGAAGATGGCTTTCGTGTGAGGAGTGATGGCTTTTTCAATATCCTCCAAACAACAAGTGTTTACATAGTCGCACTTCAATCCCCATTTCTTAAACCCTTGTTCCAACAGACGATATGTACCGCCATAAAGATCTTCGCTGACAATCCATGCATCATCTGATTTAAATAAGGCCAGTATAGTAGAAATGGCTGCCATTCCTGAACTGCAGGCATACCCTTGGTCGCCTTTTTCCAGATCGGCGATGGATCGTTCCAATAGTTGGCGTGTAGGATTACCTGTCCTTGTATAATCAAATCCAGTCGATTGGCCGATTCCTTCATGGCGAAAAGCTGTTGAAAAGTATACTGGCGGATTGACTGTTCCTGTCGCCGTTTCACTGCGATTTCCTAATTGAGCAAGATATGTTTCAGTTTTGTACATAGTTTTCACTGCTCCTTTTTAGTTAAATAAAATAAAAAAAAGTCTTCTTTAAGAAGAAGACTTTGATTAAATAGGGACGAGTCATTCTTCTTATCTTCCAAGTTCACAAACTTGTGGAATTAGCACCTTTTCATTGGTTTGAAACAAATGAAGGTTGCTGAGGTGTCATCGGGCCATTCCCTCTACCTCTCTCGATAAGAGTTTAGATTATTCAATTTCTTTTGAATTTACTATATATATAAAATACTGTCAAGAACATTTTGGATGATAATGCTTTGATTTTCATGAATAGGGCAATTGGAGACTAGCGGTGCCAACACTTTATGTGTCTAAAAAGAATATCCAAAATTTTCATGGGTCCAGGGATAAACACGATATTAAATGGATTTTAAAGAAAAAGGGGGAGGCATGGCCGGTTATTTTTGCATTAAAAAAATAAAGTTTGTACAATGTATAGAGAGAAAGAATAATATGACATTATTCATTTCATATACATATGGTCTTCGATGAATAGTGCAAACAATAGGAGGAGAACACATGGAATACAGAATCGAACGAGATACGATGGGTGAAGTGAAAGTTCCTGCCGATAAATATTGGGGTGCACAAACGGAGAGAAGCCGTAACAATTTCAAAATCGGTAACGAAAAAATGCCGATTGAATTAGTTCGTGCATTTGCATACGTTAAACAAGCTGCGGCAAAGGTGAACTATGATCTTGGTGATCTTTCGGAGGTTAAAAAGAATGCCATCGTTAAGATTTGCGACGAAATCCTTGAAGGTACGCTTGATGAACATTTCCCACTTGTAGTTTGGCAAACGGGAAGCGGTACGCAAAGTAATATGAACGTGAATGAAGTGGTCGCTAACAAAGGGAATGAATGGTTAAAAGAAAATGGTGAATCCGAAACCCTTCACCCGAATGATGATGTTAACAAGGCACAAAGCTCCAATGATACTTTCCCGACCGCCATGCATATTGCAGCCTTTATGGAAGTCGCTGAAAAATTGGTTCCTGCCATCAAAGCACTTCGTGATACTTTCGATTCAAAAGAAAAAGAATTTTGGGATGTCGTGAAAATTGGCCGGACACATCTTCAAGATGCAACACCACTGACTTTGGGACAAGAAATTTCCGGTTGGAAAGCGATGCTCGATAAAGATCTCGCGATGATTCAGGAAAGCAGCCAAAAATTATTGAACCTGGCCCTAGGCGGAACGGCTGTAGGAACGGGAATCAATACAAAAAAAGAATTCCCAGGACTTTCCGCCAAACAAATTGCAGCAGATACAGGACATCCCTTCGTCACTTCGGATAATAAGTTCCATGCATTGACAAGCCATAACGAAATCGTCTACGCACACGGTGCGTTGAAAGCATTGGCAGCGGATTTAATGAAAATTGCGAACGATGTCAGATGGCTGGCAAGTGGCCCTAGAAGCGGAATCGGCGAAATTGCCATTCCTGAAAACGAGCCAGGCAGCTCCATCATGCCAGGTAAAGTCAATCCTACACAAAGTGAAGCGCTTACCATGATTGCGACACAAATTGTGGGTAACGATGCTACGATTGGCTTTGCAGCAAGCCAAGGTAACTTTGAACTGAATGTATTCAAACCAGTCATCATCTTTAACTTCCTGCAAACGGTGAAATTATTGACGGAAGGCATTCACTCTTTCAACATTAATTGTGCAGTTGGCATCACTGCAAATGAAGATAAAATCAAAGAAAATGTAGACCGTTCACTTATGTTGGTAACAGCATTGAACCCGCATATTGGTTATGAAAAAGCAGCCAAGATCGCCAAAACTGCATTCAAGGACAACTCTACGTTAAAAGAAGCGGCGTTGAAATTAGAATTCCTGACGGAAGCTGAATTCAAAGCATGGGTAGATCCTGCTGACATGGTTAATAAATAATTGCATAGGAGTACCCTCCCGTTGGTTTTAGGGAGGGTGTTCCCATATGTTAAAATAATGGAAAAGTATCGGGGACAGGAGGAAAAACAATGTCTTTATGCCCGCTTTGCAACGGTCTAAGAAAAATTCATGTAAATTGCCCGGAGTGCAGCAGTGATCTTGATGATAAAGGGAAATTCATGGATTACGCTGATGATTACAGTGCTTATATGGATATCGACACACTTAAAGAAAACGACGGATACCCTCAATCCCTTCAAAAAGGCCAATGCCCGCATCTCATGAAATGCTCTGAATGCGGACATGATGAAGTGGTTTTGGTCCAGGAATAGGATTTGCCCCTTAGATATTATTTGAATAAACGAAAAAGACCCATTCATGAAGAGGGCACTGAAAAAGTCCCTTCGGGCCAATAGAGGTAGTTTTTCTCAGTTTATTCTGAGGAAATCTACCTTTTTT
>NZ_JBHZPF010000112.1:0-5434 GCF_042787975.1 Peribacillus sp. YIM B13482 | reverse complement strand
AGTAGATTCTCCTCACTTATTGTGTATGATTCTACATGCCCTTATTTTTATTGTCCAACTAAGTGTAACCTGTCCAATATTCAAGATATAACAGAAACACCATTTGATCAAAGGGATTTATTAACGCTTCTATACGAGGATTTTCTTTATGAGGCAAAGATAAACCCCGATTTAAAGAAGATTTTTAAAGTTCTCACTAGATTGGAACATGAATCTGGAAAGACTGCTGTATTGGAAAAGAAAACGGACTCCATTTTTAAACTCATTCATAAAGAGCAACATGAAGAACTAAAAGCCCTGCCTATAAGTATGAGGCGTAAATATGCCCTTCGTGGTGAAATCATTCTTGCAGATATGGAGGAATCTTATCCAAACCATGGTTACACCATTGAAAGAGTGCTTGAACTCCTTTACATGGACTTTATAGATGCTTTTAGAAAAGGGGATACTACGGAGGCCATTCAGAAAATCATTAAATTATTGGATTGTGAAGAATAATAAATAGCCTAAAGGCGTTAGCAGGGTTAACTTATCAAGACCTAAATCGTAAAAATCCATAAAAAATATAGGGCGATACATATTAGTCATATATAATATGTATCGCCCTTTTACTTCTTGTTCAACAAACGCGCCCTTTTCTGGAATAACTAAAATAAGATCTCAGTCCTAAAATCAATAAATTCTTCTTAAACTAATGTTCCCAGTTAGCGAAATAAAGGTGCAACGATTATCATAAAAATTGAAAAACAAATCAAAGATACACTAATTTTCTTTGGGAGTTTTTTTTTCCTTCCTCATTATAAAATCCTGAAAATTGAAGACGATTTCTATAGAATACAAAAAGTAATATTAAGATTGTTATACCAACAAACCATCCACCAGAAGTATTATCTACGTTTATTTCCATACTTGCATAGACTAGCTTAACTAAGGCTCTCATTAAACTACCAAGAATAAAAATAATAGATGAGATACAGAATATTCCAAGATTGGCTTAATCATATTATATCCCTTTCATTTTGATCTCTTGTTGTATTAAACTGCTGCCCCTTTAGCTGAATAAAGGACAAAAAAAAATGGACTGCTGAAACAGTCCATCGTTATTCAATTCTTGCGCCAGATCAATAATTATTATATATCTAAAGAAACTGTTTTGTAGTGGCTTTTTGCACCTTGACTTTTAATTATTCAAAAATAATTTCCGTACGGTAAATCTCGTCTAAGCTTTTACCTTGAGCTCGCTTCAACACTTCTATCCTTGCATTCAATTGTTTGGCCATAAAAGCTTGACTATCTGATTTTTTTACACCAAATGGACTTACTTCTTCAAATCGCATCGTTTCACTCAATTCGATTGCAATTGGCATTAATCCTTGGAGTTTATTTAAAATATGGTCTAATAAATGTGGATTCTCAGAAATAAGACGTTGTAATAGGAAGGTTCCAAATCCGATGTGCCTTGACTCGTCTCTTTTAATATGGGTAATCCCTTCTAGGAGGCCAGGCATTTTTTTAATTTTAGCTAAACTCTCATAAAAATCCCAATAACCGGTTTCAGCAAGTACTCCTTCTGCAAACATATTATAAACAACGGAGGCATCCGCAATGGCTTCAGGAGATTGGTCATGTAATAGGCGGCCCATCGTTTCTGGCAATATTTCATCAAATACCTTTCTATAAACAGGTGAAAGAAAAGAATTTAAATCTCGTTTAATACCGATGTTTTGTAACAAAAGACTAAAAAAGTCTGCATGTTTCGCTTCCTCGAATAAAAAGGTTGTTAAATACATTTCTTCCTCATATTGTCCTGTTTTTGAAATTGCATAAATAAGTGGAAGAATATCATGGGTTACGGCCTCTTCAGCACCGTAAAAAAAGGAAATTAGTTGAAGAAGTGTATCTTGCTGGTCCGTATTTAATGATTCCCAATCTGCTTTATCTTTACTAAAATCAATGTTGTTAGGATCCCAAGTTCCAAATTTTTTAGCCTTCTCATATAGTTTAAATGGCAGTGAGTCTCGATTAATTCCTTTTTGACTAGTAGACACATAATGACGCATCAACATTCCTCCTAAATTGGTTATGATTTTAACGTGAAATGGGACGATACTATGATAAGCTTTTGAAGTTTAAATCTATAGAGGGAGAAAATTTACAATTTAGGATGTAACATTGAAGAAAGTATGAGTGTTCATTCCATTTTTATTATATTTCCCCAGTAGTAATTGTCAATATATATTTTGAATAATTAAAATTTCATATCTTTTTTTAAAATAAAAATTTGATTATTTTGAAGCTCTTAAAGCTTAAAACGAACAAATAATAAGGGGTAGCGGCGGATTTACAACGTTAAGGATATTCCAGCATTAAAAATCCCAATCTCTCAGTGATATAAATGAGATATTGGGATTTAATTATTAACAATCGCGCCCTATCCCAGAATTACTCAGGTCGTTGAAACGTGTTCACACCTTATTACATTAGCACTCTTTTAATTGAAGAATTTTTATAAAAATATACAAGACCCCCAGACGAGTAATCATGAAGTTTGGGGCATGAATAGGTAAAGTCCATAATCTTGCATCACGGAGGTGTGTCCCATTTGCCGTAACATGGTAGCTATATTCCCACGATGATAAGATCCGTGAGTGACAACATGTAGCACCAATTCAGAAACTGAGGTTTCAAGCAACCCAGCATAGGGGTTATCAACTACAATCACCTTGTCAATATCTTCTTGACTGTTTAGAAGTGCTTTGTAACGTTCAGATAAGTCTAAAAAGATCTTTTTCATTTCCTCAATACTTTTTGTTTCCGCCTGTTCTCTTAACTGATCTTCATGCGCCAATGCTTCATTCATGCTTTTACCTGAAATAATGTCAAACCATGTGTAATCTGAGGCATAAATGTGGGACAACACCTTTGATATTGAAGAAAAACCTGTTTGAATTTCCTTATGATAAATGTCTTGCGGAAGTTCTTTTAAACGATCAATTATAACTCCATTTGCCCATGCGTGGTATTCGTACATTTTTAATGCGGGATGCGTCATTTTAAATTTCCTCCTTTTTTCATTATCTTGTATTTTTTAATTGATACCTAATGATAAATAACTCACTTACAAATTCTGGAGGTAAATATAATTATTCTGTTTTAATTACAAAACTCCTTTTACAACTTAACTGCAGTTTGCTGATAAGCCTTATTTCATTAAATGGCCTTTTAATGGAATAGCATGACTAACGTTTTTAAACAAATATAGGGTTTTTTTCAATGTTGTAGCTACTGTCAAAAAGCATGCTTTATGACAAGCCTAATATCCTTTGATTTCCTCATGTCAAAAAGCCTGCATTCAAGTTATGCAATATTTCATTTGATTAAGGGACTTTATGACATATGGAGATTAGGAAGGTTCTCTTAACGTTGTCATATCAAGGGATTTTTGGGTTCTTCGCCCCTTAGCGTTGTTAATCTGCGTTTCGCTGGCGGTACCCCTTCTAATAATGATAGAATCATTATATACATATATATCCATACAATCGTTAAAAGAGAATACTCTTAAATAGGCCTTTAAAAGGAGTGAGGTTAGATGATTGCTATTGTTATGCAAGTAATTTTAGCAGTTTTTATTTTAGTCGGAGGTTTCATAAAACTTTTACGTATCCCGTTTCAGGTTGAACATTGGCAGCATTATCAATATCCATTATGGTTCATGTCTGTAATTGGATTTATTGAACTTATTGGAGCAATAGGAATGCTTGGGGGTATCTGGAATAGATACTTGGCTATTGGATCAGGTGTATTGTTTGTACTTATCATGATAGGAGCCCTACATGCTCATATTTTTCGAGCGCATCAATCTATTGTAATGATTATTCCTGCAATGATCTGTTTAATATTATCTATCATGGTGATTATCAAGAACTTAACGTTCGCTTAAATTTGTTCACAATTTTGGAGAGTTTAATAAAACTTATAATTTTACTTCCTCTATTTATGTTAATCCCCTACTGAATCAGTCTTTGAGGGGCTTTGTGAATGTTCTTGTTGAACTAACGGGTGCTTTACTTCATTACCAGGAGCTGATCAGCAGCTCCTTTTCTTATGGAACTAAAGGGGCAGGATAGTTGAATAAGAAATGGTAAAATATGATATACAGATAAATGTACGGGGGGATAAAATGGCATCTTTAGTTGTTTGGTTATTAATATTAGTTTTCGGTGGAATTGGTGGAATAGTTATTTGTAGTGTTATCGAGGGAAATGAAGTATTTTCTGGTTATGCTGCAATGTTAGGAATGATAATAGCTTTATTGAGTTCTATTTTCTTCCAATTGAATTTGATGCACCGAGATAAAGAATAGTTGTTAAGCTAACAGTTGGGTTAGCTGAAGATCAGAGCTGTTTTTTAGGCAGCTTTTTTTCTAAATAACTAATGGGGCGGGTTAGTTGAAGAAGTTTTCTCGATATGTAACTGTTTCCCAAAGTTGTTTCTTACAGCTACAATAATGGTGAAACACAATGAGAAATTGAGAAGGAGCTTTTGCAGTTTGAATCTTATTAAATATTTTGGAATCCAATTTATTCTATTTACTGTAATAATCCTAACAGGGTTTTACTCAGATAGTTACATAAGCAAGCCATTTACTTACACTGATTTAATAGCAATAATTATTCATTTTGCTATACTAATCGTCGTGTTAAATGGATACTTTAAGCTAAAAGAACGTCTAATGCCTATTCATTTATTTAATAGAGTTTTACTTTCTTTGTTAGCTTTTGTTATTACCATTATATTTATAGAGATTTTAACAGGTGAATGAGATTTTATCCCTAATGAACGGTGCGTTAGCTGAAGATCAGAGCTGTCTTTAAGGCAGGTTAGTTGAAGTAAAATACCGTTAAGAACTAATTACTACTCAAGAATGAAGGTGACGATAAATAATGAAATTATTCCCTAAAAAATTCCCTAACGATGAAGATGGACAAGTGCTAAAAATGCTATATAAACAAGGTGTGGATTTTAAAGAATCACAAGATGTAGATTTTTTTGTTGCAGTTCCAGATAAAAAGAGTGGTGAATCTGTATTAAATGCATTAAGAGATGCTGGCCTTAATTGTGAATTAGAAAAAGATGATGAAACAGAAGATTGGACTTGTTATTGTTTTATAAAAATGCTTTTAAATTACGAAGACATTATTGATATACAAAAACGAATTGATGAATTAAGTAAACCTTACGATGGATACACAGATGGATGGGAAGTTATGGTTGATTGATTTAATAGCTGTTCTTGTTATAAAATCACCAGTTCTTAATGAACTAACGGGTGCGTTAGCGCCATAAGAAGGCCACCAATGAACTGCACCCCAATTGTTAGACACTATCTAACAATTGGAGGTGCTATTTTTTATGACAAAATATTCATTAGAGT
>NZ_JBHZPF010000111.1:0-5495 GCF_042787975.1 Peribacillus sp. YIM B13482 | reverse complement strand
AAGGAATAGACTACAAAAAGGATCTAGTACATATGACTATACTATTAATTGGATTTACCTTCCACTTTTCTTATAGAACTAATCTGCCCCGATAGTTGCATAGGGAAAAGCTGCCTTAAAAACAGCTCCGATCTTAAGCTAACGCACCCGTTAGCCAGTATTGTGGAGGCAATTAACTTATTCTTGCTGGTAATGTTAAATATCGCAGAAGAGTGAGATTACTTTGGAGCAACAATTGTTTGATTAAAGTTATTCGTTAGCTCAAAGAAAGATTTGTGTAAACATCTCTCGATCCTCAACTAACGTCACCTTTTTGAAGAAAAAATGAATTACTCTTCTCTTGCCTATTTATAATGAATAATATTTCAAGAATACCAATAAATAGCATAATCAGTCATAACTGAAGAATCACCCAACTGATGTAACATAGCTGAAATATTCCCTCTATGATAGGTTCCATGATTCACAACGTGTAAGACCATTTCAGATATACTTGTTTCTCTTAATCCTGCCCATGGATTATCCAACATTATTCTCTGTTCCATATCTTCCTGTCTGTTCAAAAAGGATTTAAACCGAGATGTTAAAGTGTGAAATTCCGTTTCTAAGTCTTCAATTGGCAGTTTCTCAATCTTTTCTTGAATTTGAAATGAAGATTGCATTGCTTCATTCATACTCTGACCCTCGAGGGTATTAAGCCATCCATATTCCACCAAATAGAGATGAGATAAAACCTTTGAAATAGAAGAAAAGACACTTTTCATTTCCTTTTGATATATCTCAGGAGAAAGTGTCTTAAGATGATCAATAATCCGTTGATTTGCCCATACATGATAGTTATATAGATTTTCTACATGATTTGCCATACAATCGCCTCCTTATCATCACGTTTTTTTATATTCTTTATCAGAATGAATTATTCCTTTAAATATTATTACTTGTTAACACAAACTATGTATTAGTGATCGACTTTTTTCTTATCAAAATCTCCCCATAACCAACTAAAAAGGGAATGAAATGCTACGAAATAGAATGCGTATGCTAAATTCCCTAACCAATTTATCGTTTGCCCCCTGAAGTATTGCAGACCAGAGCTTGCAATATACATGAGTATGAAACCCACTACATAACTAATGAAGAATCTTTTCTTTGTTATTGCCATAAATACAAACCACTCCTATTCTTTGGCAGGCAATCCAACTATCCTGCCCCGACAGTTGCATAAAGAAAAAGTTTCCTTAAAGATGCTCAATATTCAACGAATGCACCCGTTAGTTTATGAAGGAATATTTGTCTAAACCTGCCCTTAGTGAAAACCACTTTTATTCCCCCTATAAAAATAAAAATAGTGCCAATTTCTTTTTAATAGAAATCGGCACTTCGTTTATTCGCTATACGTTATCGTGTCGCTTTAGGCGGTTGGCACACGTCACATTTACGTTGTTTATTATTTTTAAATTTCGTAAATGTTTTTTCAAAGTTGCTACCACATGTACATTTAAATAGTAACTTTTGAGAAAAGCCGTGATATTCCGTCGATAGCAACTTACTTTCCGAATTTTTCTCAACAAATTCTTTAATTTTACCAATCGTCCATTGTTTATTCATTCTCTTACACCTCCATATTTTATCGCTTTGCGGAGGCTTTTCTTGGCATCCGTTCAATTATAAGTAAAAGTAGTAATTATCCTAAGTTACCCATTATAACATGCTGGCACTCAATTAAACAGATGGAAGGTATCTTAATAAACTAAACTTCCCCTTTAGTTCCATAAAGTAAAAGCTGCCTTAAAGAGATCTTAAGCTAACATACCTTAGTTGTAGAAGGTTTTTGCCGAAAATGCACAGCGATGGACTTTACATGCCCCTACTTATAGGGGTTTTTTCAGGAGTACAGGTCAGGTATTTTCGGGATACAGCATTAAAATATCCTACATCAATAATTGCTTTCTCTCCTTTATCAGGGCATTGAATATGCGTCAGCTGAAGTGATTCATTGATGATGACCAAGTCTATTGCGTCTAATTCTTTTTTGCAGCACAAACATTTTACAGGCAGTAAGTTTTCTTTCTCCATTAAAGAAGCCCCCTTTTTGATAAATAGGTATTCTTTATTTCTAGTTGCTAATCCTACCTGTTCACATAACCGTCAAAAATTCCTTTTTCCATTACATGTTTAGTTGGTGTCTATATAGATTGTTCAACCAGTCTTCCCCGATAGCTCCTTAAAGTAAAAGCTGCCTTAAAGACAGCTCTGATCTTCAGTAAACCTCCATTAAAATTCGAGAAACTAACCTGAATTATCATTCCGATTTTCACCACAAGTTCTTTTTAATTGTATATCAACTGGGAATTTTCTGTACTTATTTCATTTTAACTTCCATACTTTATGTATGTAGTATATTCTTATCAATTACTTTAACTTCAGAACTCTGCTAATGAATAAGCAAGTTAATAATTGTACTTGAAAATGGAGTGATACGATGAATAAGACGTATGATGTCATCATTACCGGTGCTAGATGTGCCGGCTCTACCTTGGCAATTTACCTTGCTAAGGCAGGTTTCCATGTGTTGTTGGTGGACCGATCGACTTTTCCAAGGGACACATTATCAACCCATACATTTTTCAATAATACTGTCGCTCTTCTTCGAGAAATAGGGGTCCTGGACAAGTTATTGGAAACAAAAGCACCACCGGTACGGGATATTAAATTTCAATTTGAGGATACCGTTATAGAAGGTCTCATCCCTGAGGTTTCTGGAGAGGACAGTTGTTATTGCATTAGAAGAACTTATCTCGATCATATCCTACTGGAACAAGCCAAATCTCAAATGAATGTAACCGTTTTAGAAGGGTTCCGTGTGACGGATGTCATCCGTGATGACGAAACAGTAATAGGCGTGAAAGGTTTAGACGCCAACAACGAGAAACAAGAATTTTTAGCTCGCCTTGTAGTCGGGGCAGACGGCCGATCCTCTATTATTCGCAAGCTGGTAAACAGTGAACTCAAAATAAGCATTCCGGCAACAGTCGGCATTTATTTCGGGTATTTCTCTGGATTTCGCCACGATAATGTCCCTAAATTTGAAGTATACAAAAGAAAAGAAAACACAGCCATTCTCTTTCCGACGAATGATGACTTATATGTTATTACCGGCATTTTCCCATTAGAAAATAAGGAATTGATAGAACGGTTGAAATTAAATCCGGAAAGCTGTCTACGGAATCTCTTAACAGATAACTTTCCGAATACAACAATTGGGGCGCGCTTGAAAAATGCAGAACTAGTAGAACCGGTCAAAGGCATCCTCGGATATGACAATTACTGGTATGAAGGAATGGGAAAAGGATGGGCGTTGGTTGGAGATGCAGTTTGTTTTAAAGATCCTGGCATGGCGCAGGGTATCCATGATGCTATATGTGGAGCACGTATATTATCCACTATTCTATCAAAATATAAGGGACAATCCGATCAATCAAATCAAATGTCTGAAGAATATCAAAAGGCAATAGAAGATGAGTTTATGGTTCGGTTTCACATGGGATGCCAAATTTCGAAGAATGAACAAATATCTGAACAACAGGATGCTGTCAACAAACTAATCAGTTCCCATCCAGAGGCAATAGAGAAGTTTTTAGGGATTTACAATTACGCAAACGAGCCCGCTGTTTTAGAAAAAGAACTCGCACGAATTATGCAGTCGATCCGGCAATGATTTTTAGAAATTACGGGATTCAAGAGGATCGTTTGATAAATCTTTACTTTAAAGCTACAGTTGATTCTTTTTTCAGCAGATGCTTTAGGACAATTAGAGAAATAAAAAAGGGCATTTCCTAACGTCAGGAAATGCTTTTTTTTGCTGAGATTTTGCTTTGTTTACAAAATACCGAAATTTTGGGCGGTACCCATCTATACGTCTTTTTCGAGGATAAAAAACGACAAAACAAATAAAAAGTAATAAAAATAATATACGTCTAAAATAGCACTTAAAGTAAGTGTAAATTATCAATAGGCAAATCTGCATGAGCAACGGTTTTTCCCAAATAACAGATGATAAGATGCGGGGAATTCCTGATTGACTCGTTGAACTTCATATGCAAACTCCTTATCATCCTTTGGTACGGGCGAAAGTGCATCCGCTTTTTCTTGAGAATCAATATTAGCACCAGGTGGTACGAACCTGCCAGGTGGAATTCGAACGCCATTTGTTACTACTGCATTATAAGCAATAAATGAGCCTCTCCCTACAATTGCGGTATAAACAATCGAATTAAAACCAACAAATACTTCGTCTGCTATATAACAAGGGCCATGTATAAGGGCACCATGAGCAATGGTCACTTCATTTCCAATGAAGATAGAATACCTCTTTTTTCCAGATGTGATCCTTTTATTTAATAAACCATGTAAAATCACCCCGTCCTGGATATTTGTATTAGAACCTATATAAAAAGGGGTTCCTTCATCCGCACGTATGCTTACATTAGGAGCTACAAAAACATTGTTTCTAATTGTAACATCCCCTATGACACTGGAAAACTGACTTACAAAAGCTGTTTTATCAATTTTAGGAAAACGTTGAACAGGATTAAATGAAGTAACAGGGTTGGGGCTTATGAATGGTTCAAAACAGTGAGAATGGTTATTAGAGGCGTTTGACCCTTCTTTTTCTCCCAAGTTATCACCTCCTTCACAATCTAATGGCGTTTAATTAGTTTATGCAGAAAGATTGGGTGAGGAATGGGCTAATAATATCAGGTTACTATCCCTTTAATTGCATAAAGAAAAAGCCTCCTTAAAAACAGCTCTGATTTTCAGCTAACGCACACGTTTGTAAAAGACAAAAAGGCATTAGCCCTTATTCAATAAAGAATTCTTTAGCAAAAACATCAATGCTTTAGTCTTTCTTTTTCCAAGACATTAAATCAAAAAAAGCCAATCCAATGATACACCCAAAGGAATACCTAAATCCCAAACCTCCATTTCCGAACGTTTAAAAAAATAAGAAAGAAGGTAGTTCAAAGCACTTAAAGAAATAAACCAAGTAATAAACGTAAAAAGCCTTTTTCTTATTTGAATCCAATTTAACTTTCTTGTATTCGCAATAACTAAAAAGATGGAGAACACACCATATAGAAGAAGATAAATTAGATATCCTATGATAAATTTAAAAGAAAGCGAAGTATCAATATCCTTATATTGGATTGTCAACACTAAATCAAACAACTTTTTAAGGGATAATTTTTTATATTCTAGAGGACTTAAGTAGCCAAGAGTTCCATGAATTCTTAGTTTATTAAACCAGTTCACATAGTCTCCAAATTCGAGTGTAAGCTGATCTAAGCTTGCGAATGTTGTTTGATTGGCGAACTCAGTCTTAATGATTTTAAAGGTCGCTTCCGCGACAGTGTTATCATAAGGGCAACCTTTCATACTTAGTGAACGACCAATCTCAAATATGGTTAACGTTTCGTCAATCAGCTTGTTTTTAA